>JBERSB010000450.1:0-2375 GCA_041236755.1 Luminiphilus sp.
CGCGCGTCGCTCGCTCGACCTGCGCCTGTTCGAGGACGCCCGCAACGAAGCCGCCTTCGCGCTGGAGCTCGACTCCAACAACGAAGAGGCGCGCGACATCCTGCGGCGCTGCCGCGAGGTGTTGGGCGAGGAGACCAACGCCGGCGACAACAGCTTCCGCAACCTCGTGATGACCGAGCGCATCAAGCAGGAGCGGGAGCGCGCGCTGGTCAACAACGAGATCGCGCTCGGCGAAGCCGAGATGGACCTCGAGAACTTCGGCCGCGCGATCGACCGCTTCGAGCGGGCCGTCACGGCGCTGCGCTTCTCGGCCTACGTCCAGCCCAACGACCCGCTGCGTCGGCGCGCCGAGGAGAAGCTGGAGCAGGCGCGGCAGGCGAACAGAGCCGCGATCCAGCGCGCCGAGCAGGACGCCATGAGCGCCAGTGAGTCGGAGCTCGCCCGCATCGCGCGCGACCGGGAGATCGCCCGCGAGCTGAGCGTCGAGCGCCTCCTCGAGGCCGCCAACGTCAAGTTCCAGAACGGCGAGTACGAGGACTCGGTGGACCTGGTCGACCAGGCCCTGCGCCTCGACCCGATCAACCCGACCGCCGCGGGCCTCCGCGACCTCGCCGACCGCGCGCGCCACAACGCGCAGATGAACCTCAACCGCGAGCGCTGGCGCACCGAGTGGAACAAGACGTTCACCGAGCTCAAGCACAGCGGCGTCCCGCAGACCGAGACGGTCGTGTTCGACCCGAGCCGCTGGGCCGTGGTCAACGAGCGCGCGCCGGCGAGCTACACGCAGGCCGGCGACCTCGAGTCGCCGCAGAACCAGGCGGTCGCCAAGCTGCTCGACGCGACCGTGCTCGAGCACAACTTCGCGAGCGCCACCGTCGAGGACTGGGCCAACTACTACGCCCAGGTCACCGGCGCGACGTTCTTCGTCAGCGAAGACGTCAAGGGCATGGACGCCGAGACGACCACGCTCAACGACTTCCGCCTGCCGCGGCGCTCGGTCGCCGGCGCGCTGAAGGCGATCCAGTCCGCGACCGGCGTCGCCTACAAGATCCAGGACGGCCTGGTGATGCTGGTCACGCCCGAGAACGCGATCGGCAACCTCATCCTGCAGCCGTTCAACGTCAACGAGCTGGTCGCGGGCGTGCAGAGCAAGCCGGGTCCCGACCTGCGCCTGAAGGTGCCGGGCGACGACATGCCGCTCTTCCCCGAGGTCGACGAGGACCCGATGCCCCCCGTGGTCGACATCGACCGCCTGCAGGAGATGCTCATGTCGACCGTCGCGGTCGACAGGTGGGACGGCTCGCCGTTCACGATGACCGGCCAGGGCGGCGTGATCTACGTGCGCGCCGACCGTGAGACCATCACGGCGATCGGCGACCTGCTCACCGAGCTGCGCCGCCACGTCGGCATCCAGATCGACATCGAGTCGCGCTTCCTGAGCGTCGAGGACAGCTTCCTCGAGGACATCGGCATCGACCTGCGCGGCCTGGGCAACCAGAGCGCCCAGGGGCTGCCGGGCCGCGGCCTCGAGAAGAGCGGCGACCGCTCCAACGCCGGCTTCGACGACTTCGGTCCGCGCCAGCAGCAGAACGCGGCGGTGCCCGGCATCGTCGGCACCGGCACCGAGCCCGGCATCTTCTTCGACGACGGCGAGGACGGTGACGCCATGGCGCGCGTCGAGAACCTGTTCAACTCGACGCTCGGCGGCCGCAACGGCGGCCTGACGAACGCCGGCGGGTTCTCGCTGCAGTATGCCTTCCTCGACGACACCGAAGTCGAGGTAGTGCTCCGCGCGGTCAGCAAGCAGGAGCGCAGCGAGCAGATCGAGGCGCCGCGCCTGCTGGTCTACAACAACACGCGGGCGTCGATGCACTTCCTGCGGAACATCAGCTACATCCGCGACTTCGAGGTCGAGATCGCGCAGGCCGCCGCGGTGGCCAACCCGGTCATCGGCACGGTGCACGACGGCGTCGCGCTGGACGTGCGGCCGGTCGTCGACAGCGACCTGAAGTTCATCACGATGGAGCTGCGCCCGACGGTGATGGCGCTGTCGCTGCCGATCCCGACGTTCACCACGACGCTCGGCGTCGGCCAGCCGATCTCGATCCAGCTGCCCGAGGTCACCCTGCAGCGCGTGCGCACGACCGTCACGGTCCCCGACGGCAGCACGATGATGCTCGGCGGCATGCGCCTCATGGAGCGCCAGAACCTGCGCTCGACGGTCCCGCTGCTCGGCAACCTGCCGGGCCTCAGCTGGCTGTTCAGCCGCAACGGCACCTCGGTTCAGAACCGCAAGATGCTGATCCTGATCCGCAGCCAGATCGTGCTGATGGAAGAGATGGAGCCGGACGCGGCGACGCTGCCGACCGACGTCG
>JBERSB010000451.1:0-8630 GCA_041236755.1 Luminiphilus sp.
CGTGGACCGTCTCGACCGCCATGCCGGGCTCCGGCTCGAGCGACGGGACCATGCCTTCGCCGCGGATGGCGTCGCACGCAGCCGCGACCCCCGACCGCAGCCGGTCCTCGCTGTCCGCACCCGGCGCGCGGTCGATCCCCGCCCAGAACGACACGATCTCGGCGCCGAGCCTACGACCCATCGCTGCGACCCGGCGGTAATAGGCCATCCTCCGGCCGCGGGCGGCTGGGTCGGCGGTCATCAGCGTCGGCTCGTGCTTGGTGGCCGGGTCCAGTAGGAAGCGGGCGCCGGTCTCCATCACCGGCTTCAGCCGCACTTCCTCCAGCAGCGCCCGGACGCGGTCGAGCTCCGCTTCGTCCGTGGCGTCCGGGTCGAGGTGGCAGGTGTCCGGCGTGATCGCCACGGCCTCGAAGCCGTGGCCGGAGAGCAGCCGCAGCGCGTCGTCGAGGCGGTGATTCTGCAGGCTGTTGGTGTGGTAGCCGAGCAGCATCGGGAGAGGTCAGCGAGGCCTCACTGGCCGCCGCTCATGCGGATGCGCTTCTGCAGCTTGGCGATCTGGCCGAACAGGTTGCTGAGCGTCACATACTCGGCGGGCATCGCCCAACCCTCGAGGTCGGCCTCCTCCTGCCACGCCGCCGGCGCGTCGAGCACCGCGACGGCGGCGTCGATCTTGTCCTTGGCCTGGGACTGCTTATCGCGCGCGCCGCGGTTGTCGCCCTTGTTGCGCAGCGTGACGCCCTCGTTGTTCAGCTCCTTGGCTTCCTGGATGCGGGCCGCGGCCTCCTCGAGCATCTTCTTGGTCAAGGTCGGCGCCGGCCGATCGGGCGCCTTGCCGCGCTTGGCGGAGCCCATCTGCAGCTCCGTCCGCGGGACGTGGGGCTCTGGGGCCGCCTTCGGCGCGCTCGAAGCAGGGTCGCTCCCACCGCCACCTTCGTCGTCGCCGCCCATGGATACGACGATCAGGCCGACGAGGAGCAGCACCGCCAACGAGCCGATGACGATCGGCCCCTGGCTGTTCGAGGAGGACGATGCGCGGCGGCGCGACCGGCTACGGGAGGAAGAGCGCGAGGCCATGCCGCAGGTTCTAACCGATCGGCAACGGTCGCCCTACCCCGGCAGACGCAGCACCGCGAAGTAGCCGCCGTCGCGCACGCCCGCCTCGGGCAGAGTCCGTTCGCTCTCGACCAGCTGCAGACCTTCGGCCGCGCGTTGCGCAGCCTGCACAACGGCCTCGTTCTCCTCACGGTCGATCGAGCAGGTCGAGTAGACCACGTGCCCGCCGGGGCGCGTCATGGCCACCGCCTGTTCGAGGATCGACCGCTGCAGTCGGGGCAGCTCTTCGAACGTCGCCGGGGTCAGCCGCGCCCGGACCTCGACGCGCCTGCCGAGCACGCCGGTGTTGGAGCAGGGGACGTCGGCGAGCACGCAGTCCGCAGGCGGCAGTCCTTCGACGGAGTCGAGGACCTCGACGGTCTCCTCGAGCCGTAGACGGACCACGTTCTCGACGATCTGGCCGCGACGGCGCTCGTTGGGGTCGAAGGCATGGACGCGCCCCGCCGGGGCCACGCGCTCGGCGAGCAGCGTGGTCTTGGTGCCAGGTGCTGCGCAGAGGTCGACGACCCGATCGCCTGGACCGCACGGCACGGCGGCCGCTGCAGCCAACGCGGTCGGGTCCTGGACGACGAAGTGGCCCGCGGCGAACGACGGCGACGAGAACGGCGAGGCCCCGTCGACCCAGCGCAGCAGGCGGCCACCTTCGGCCTCGGCGACGGACACGCCGGCGGCCTCGAGCTCGCGCGCACGCGTCGCGGGCTCGGCCGAGGCCGCCGGCCGCAGGAAGATCGGCGGTGTGGCGCTCGCAGCAGCTGCGGTGCGCCGCAGCCCTTCGATCCCGTGCTGCTCCGAGATCCGCCGCGCCAGCCACTCGGGCAAGGAGTGCAGCACGGCCAGCCGCGCGACCTCGTCCTCGGGCAGCGGCGCCGCCAGCTCCAGCGCGCGCGACGGCCCGAGCGGCAGCTCGTTCCGTCCGTCGTCTTCGCGGGCCGGACGGTCTCGGACCGCGCGGGCGACGCTGCGCAGGATGGCGTTGGCGAAGCCGCGGTTGCCGCGGACCAGCGCGACGGTCTCGCCGACCGCAGCGTGCTCGGGCATGCCCGCGACGAACAGCAGCTGGTAGACGCCGAGCCGCAGCGCGGCCATGAGCGTCGGGTCCTTGGGCAGCCCACGGTGGGCGAAGCCGAGCAGCACGGCGTCCAGCAGCCGCTCGCGCCGCGCGACGCCGTAGACCAACTCGAAGGCGAACGCGAGGTCGCGGCCCTCGAGCCCACCTCGCTCCAGGCCGTCGCGCAGTCGCTCTTGGCGGCCCTTGTGCACCGCCACGAGCGCGCGCATCGCTGCTCCCCGCGCGCTTACCAAGGGAGCTAGCCGAACCGCGCGTCGGGCGCGATCTGGTGGCCGCGGACGAACTCGCCGGCGGTCATGTTGCGGCCGTTGTCCGGCTTGATGCGCGTGATGCGGTAGAGGTCCTTGCCCGTGCAGACGCGGATGCCCTCCTCGCCCGACGACTGGAGCGCGCCTGGGATGCCCATGCCGTAGAGGTCCTGCTCGACCGTGCCCTCCATCACGATGAAGCGCTTGTTTCCCAGGCGCGTCTGCGCGCCGGGCTTCGGCGTCATCGCGCGCACCAGCAGGTCGACCTCCGTCGCCGGCAGGCTCCAGTCGATGACGCCGTGCTCCTTGAGGATCTTCGGGGCGTGGGTCGCCTTGCTGTGATCCTGCGGCGTGAACGTCGCCTCGCCGTCCCGCAGCAGCGTCAGCGCGTCGACCAAGGCCTTGCCGGAGAGTTCGGCGAGGCGCACGCGCAGCTGGCCCGCGTTCTCGGTGGCGCCGATCTCGGTCTTCTCGACGAGCACGACGTCGCCCGCGTCGAGCTCGTCGCAGATCTTCATGATGGTCACGCCGGTCTCCTGGTGGCCGTCACGCAGACAGCGCTGGATCGGCGCAGCGCCGCGGTAGAGCGGCAGCAGGGACGCGTGCGCGTTGATCATCCCCTGCGCAGGCAGCCCGAGCAGCTCGGGCTTGAGGATCACGCCGTAGCTGACCACCACGCCGATGTCCGGGCCGACCTCACGTAGCTGCTCGAGGAACTCGGGCGCGTGCGGGTCTGCAGGCTGCGCGCACGGCAGCTCGAGGTCGTTGGCGGCGAGCTTCACCTCGGCGTCGTAGATCTTGCGGCCCCTGCCGCGCGGCGCGTCGGGCTTGGTGACGACGATCTCAGGCGCGAACCCACCGTCTTTCAGGGCCTTGAGCGAGGGGATCGCGAAGTCACCGGTACCGAAGAAGGCAATGCGCAAGGATCGAGCGAGGGAGGGTCGGGGAGCGGGGGCAGGCGTATGATCGCAAGGTAGCGACGCGCTGGCGCGCGGGCAAACCAGCAGGGCAGCCGCGCGCGAACGCACGGCCATCGACGGACGACGTGCAGATCCCCATCGAACTCCCCGAAGACCTCCCGGCCTTCGCGCCGCAGCGCGAGCGGACCCTCGAGGTGATGGGCGCGCCCGTGCAGCTCGCGTGGCTGCCCGAGCGACGCCACCGAACCGGCTTCGACCGCGACGGACGGTCCGCGTTCGAGCGGAGCCCCGCTGCGCGCATCCTCGCAGAGGAGTCGCTTCAGCGCAGCGACGCGCTCGCGCTGACCCCCAACCGGTTCCCGTTCGCGCAGGCGCAGCGGATCCTGTGGATGGCCGCACCAGCGCGCGAACCGGACCTGGGCTTCTGGACCGCGGCGCTCGACTGGGCCGACCGCAGCGACGGCACGGTGCTGCTCAACACGATCGGGGCGGCCGCGACGATCCCGCGCGCGCACGCGCACCTGACGCCCGAGCGGCTGCCGTTCCTCCACGCGATCGGCGAGCGTCCGCTCACGACCGACCTCATCGACGTGCCGCAGAGATGTGAGCTGGTGCACAAGGAGCTCGACCGCTGCGTGCTCGGGGTGCGCGGACCGGTCGAAGCGCGCGCCGCGGCGCTGGTGCTGCTCGCCGACGCGCGGCCTACGCCCGCGTGGAACGTCGTCGCGTCCCGGGGCGTCGCGTGGGCCGTGCCGCGCGGCATGCAGACGCCGTCGCCCCACTTCCCTGCACCCCTGGGGGCAGCCGAGCTCTGGGGCCGCTACTGCTACGTCGACGAACGCGACTTCGAGCAGGCCACGGCGGCAGACCTGGAGGCGGCGTTCGCTGCGGCGACGATGCCGGCGATCGCCTGAGCCTCCGCGCGGACCCAATGACGACCGGGCGGCCGCCGGCCCGAAAGGCCGACGACCCGCAGGCCGACGACCCACTCGGGGCCTAGCGGCCCTCTTCGGCCTCGGCCGTGCGGCGGAGCAGGCCCAGGTCGCGGACCTTTTCTTCCTGAGCCGCGACCTTGGCGCGCTGCTCTTCGATCTCGGCCAGCTTCTTGTTGAGCTTCTTGGCCTTGGACGAGTTGGGGCCCGCCTCGGCGCGCGCCGCGAGCAGCTCCTCGCGCAGCTGGGTGCGCCGCGCGTCGAGCGCGTCGTAGCGGTCCAGCAGCCGCAGCCACGCCTTCGCCGCCCGCTTCGGGTTCTTGGCGTAGCGCTGCTCGAGCACGTCGTACATGCCCTGCCACAGCTTGGTCTGCGTCTGCGCGCCGTCGAAGACGACCGGCGCGCTGTCCTTGTCCGCGAGCAGGAAGAAGTGCGGCCAGCCCTTGTCGAACGACCGGTAGCCGCGGAACACCATGTGGAACGGGTGCGCGTACTTGGTGATGTGCGCCGGCAGCCGCACCGTGCGGAACCACTTGGTCAGCAACATCGTCCTGTCGTTCTTCAGCGACTTGCTGAGCAGCGCGGCGTCGGTGCCCTCGCACTCCGTGCACTCGCGCAGCACCAGCAGCGGCCGTCCGTCGTCGCCTTCCCACAGGATCTTCAGCGCGTCGTTCAACGGCATCGGCCCGGCAGCGCCCGTGCCCTCGCCCGAACGCTTCGGCGGCACCGGGTGCAGCCAGTCGACCTTGAGGCGCTCTTTGGAGGTCACCCCCCGCTCGAACGAGATCGGGAAGCCGCGGGGCATCGTGCGGCCGGCGGCGGCGCCTGCCGCGGGACCGCGCGGAGTCACTGGCCGGGCAGGCCCGCCGGTCTTGGGGCCGCTCGTCGGCCGCGGGGTTGCGGGCGCGCCCGGCGCAGGCGTGGACGGAGAGCTCGGTCGCGGAGAGCTCGGGTTCGCGGCCTGCGGGCCGGACGGGCCGCTGACGCCACCCTCGCTGGACGGCGGCGGCACGAACGGCGGGCCACCCGTGCACTGCGCCGACAGCGACGCGGAGAGCGTGATGGCGACTGCCGCGGCGGTCACGTGGGAGATCTTGGCTACGAGATTCACCGAACTACTCCGGGTTGGACGTCTTTGGGAATGCTGGGAACTCCACAATCTTATGAGCAAGGCCGTTCGGGGTCACCGTTTTCGCCCGGGCTTGCGCTGCTTGGTCGCCTCGCGCCACGCGGCGTCCAGCGCCGCAGGCTCACAGCCGAAGGTCGATGCGAACACATCTTGTTGCCGCTGCTGCAGCTCCGCGTCGGTCGGCATGCGCACGCGACCGTGGAACGGACTCTTGAGCCCGTGCAGGAAGGCCCCGACCTGCGCCTCGTTCGTGCCGACCAGGTAGTCGACGACGGCCCACGCCTGCATGTGCTGCTCGATCCCGAACTGACCCGCTGCCTTGACCTTCATCAGGTCGGCGAGCGAGCCGAACGCGTCGAACTTGACGAGGCCGCGCACGCGCGCGTCCCAGTCCCAGAACGGGCTGCGGTCACGGCTGTCGGTGTCGTCGAGGCGGTCGTAGACCGGAAAGCGCGGCGAGACACGGCGCGAGTGCCAGTGGCTCAGGCCGGTCACCAGCCACGCGGGCAGGTCGTGCCCGAAGCAGCGGTAGCCGCTGTAGAGGTTGTTCGCGACGTTGAAGACGAGGTTGGAGTGCAGCGCGTAGTCGCCCTTGTAGAGCCCGTTCGCCGACTCCTCGCTGCAGCCCCAATAGATGCTGCCGAACGCGAGGTCGCAGTGCCGGATCGGCTCCTTCATCTCGCCGCCGCGGTGCTGGCGCGTGTAGCGGGCGATGCTGCTGCCCTTCTGCAGCATCAGCACGGCGAACTTCTCGCGCATGCCGAGGTACGGACCCTGGCCCGTGAACGCGTCTGCGTCGTTGGCGTCGTAGTTCGCCGCCGCGAACCAGGCGTCGTCGCGTCCGAGCACTTCGAGCACCTCCTCGTAGAGGCGCTCGAGACGCTGGGCCATCAGGTGCGCGCGCAGCCACGGGTCCAGCTCCTTGACGCGCTTCTTGAGCCGGCCCTTGGGCAGCTTGGGCCGCAGCTCGTCGAGCTCGTCGCGGACCTTCTTGATCCACTCCTTGCTCCACTCCTGCTGGCCCCGCAGCCGCAGCGGCGACAGCGCGCAGCCGATGCGGAAGTGCGCGGTCTCGATCCAGACCAGCGGCTCGGTCCCCAACAGCTCCTCGACAGACGCGGTGTCGTGCCCCGTGCCGAACTGGAACGGGCCGAGCGACACGTAGCCCAGCGCCTCGACGGCCGCGTGTTCGCCGCGCGTGTAGGGGTCCGGCCCGGCGCGGCTGCGCGCCTTCTGGCCTGCTGCCGGCTGGGCCAGCGTCGCGGCCAGCAGCAGCGCGCACTTTGTCATCGGGGATTTGCGCATGGGGAGCAGGACGCCGCGTGACCAACCCGGTCGGAGCGCCGCGCAGGGGCTCGCCCCGCCCCCGGCCCAGCGCGCCGGGGGTGGCCTCACGCACGATAGCAAATACAACAGAGGCTCGCGCCGAGGCGCCTCCCGGCCGGCTCTCCACGATCCAACTCCGATGCACCCTAACCTCTCGCGACTCGCCTGCGCGGCGCTGTCGTCCTGCGCCGCGCTGATCTTGCACGGCGGCGCCGAGGCGCAGGTGGCGTGGAGCCAGGCCCAGACCACCAACGCGCCGCCGCCGTTCTGCGGCTCGGCCTGGGACGAGCAGCGCGGTGTGCTGGTCACCTACGGCGGCAGCGTCGGCGGCGCGCCGGTCTCGACCATGCGGGAGTGGGACGGGGCGACCTGGACCAACCTGTCGCCCACGCCCAGGCCGAGCCAGCGCGGCCGGCCGGCCATGGCATACGACGCCGCGCGAGGCGAGACGGTGCTGTTCGGCGGCACGCCGATCACGGCGCCGGAGACCTGGACGTGGGACGGCGTCAACTGGACGCAGAAGGCGCCGGCGACGCAGCCGTCCGTGCGCTTCGGCGCGGCCGCTGCCTACGACCGCGCGCGCCAGGTGGTCGTGCTGTTCGGCGGCTTCGTGCCGAGCGGCCAGGACGCCAACGACGTCTGGGAGTGGGACGGCGTCAACTGGACGCAGAAGGCGCCCCCCGGCGCGTCGCCGACCGCGCGCGGCGCGCACCGCATGGTCTGGGACGCGTCCCGGCAGGCGGTCGTGGTCGTCGGCGGCTTCAGCACGCCGCAGAACAATACGCTGAGCGACGTCTGGTCGTGGAACGGCGTCAGCTGGACCCAGGAGCCGTCGTTGCCCGGCACCGTCTGCGACCAGGCGATGTGCTACGACCCGACGCGGGGACGCGTCGTGCTCCACGGCGGCCTCCGGATCACCAACGGCGCGCAGACCGACCTCGGCGACACGCTCGAGCTCGACTCCTCGTGGACGATGCGCACGACCGCCGCACAGCCCCTGCCCCGCAGCGCGGGCGCCGCAGGCTGGGACGACGTCCGCGGCGAGTTCGTGACCGGCGGCGGGACGACCGCCGCGCTCGCGCTGCTCACCGACACCTGGACCTACCGACCGGTCGCGCCCGCGACCGTGACACCGTTCGGGTTCGGCTGCGCGGTCACCAACGGCGTGCAGCTCGAGGAGCGCAGTCTGCCCTACGTCGGCCTGCCGTTCGAGCAGGCCATCGTCGGCGCCTCGCCCGCGGTCGCGCTGGGCCTGCTGATCTTCGGCGGCTCCGACACCAACTGGCTCGGCACGCCGCTGCCGCTCGACCTCGGCGTCATCGGCGCGCCGACCTGCTCGCTGCTGACCAGCGTCGACGCCGTGCTCACCGTGGTGCTCACCGGCGGCCAGGGCTCTGCCACGTGGACGCTGCCGAGCGCGCCCGCAGCCGTCGGCGGCGCGTTCTTCACGCAGGGCGTGGTGATCGACCCGCTGTCGCCCCTGCCGTTCCCGATCGACGCCACGAACGGACGCCGGTTCACCATCGGCAAGCCGGAGGCCGGGCGGCGCAGCGCCCCGCGACCTGATACGCTCTGCGCCCTTGATGGACCCCCGGATCGAACGCGCACGACAGATCGTCGAGTGCGAGGCTGCCGCGGTCCGCCAAGTGGCGGACGGCCTCGGCGAGCCCTTCCTGCGCGCCCTGGACCTCATCCTGGGCCTCCGCGGCCGCGTCGTGACGACCGGCATGGGCAAGGCCGGCTTCATCGCGCAGAAGACCTCGGCGACGCTCGCGTCGACCGGCACGCCGTCGATCTTCCTGCACCCGGCCGAGGCCATCCACGGCGACCTCGGCCGCGTCGACGAGAGCGACCTGCTGCTCGCCTTCTCCAAGTCGGGCGAGACCGAGGAGC
>JBERSB010000452.1:0-3239 GCA_041236755.1 Luminiphilus sp.
GCAGCGGCGGCCGCGCCATCGCGTCCGGGTCGCCCGGGTAGCTACCGTCGTGCTCCAGCAGGTCGAAGCCCGTGTGCTCGTAGAAGCGGTAGAGCTTCCGGAAGTAGTCCTGCCCCCACTTGCTCGCCAGCGCCGGCGCGTGGCCGAACACCTGCCCGCCGGGCCGACCGGTCTCCTTGTTGATGCAGTTGTCGGTCTCGGGCTGGATCTTGCGGCTGCTCAGCAGCGAGTAGCCGCCGAGCTGCACGCCGCGCTCGTGCGCGTAGTCGGCCAGCTGTTTCCAGCGGTCCAGGTTCTCCTGGCTGTCGTCCTCGATGTCGAAGCCGCTCCCGAACGTCAGGATGACCATCTCGAAGCCGACCTCGGCGCACTGGTCGATCGCGGCGCGCACCTTTTCGGGCTGGGCGCTGCGCACGTGCATCATCAGCGGATTCTCCGTGCTCCACGGCGCGATGGCGCGGTACATGCGCCGCTGCGCGAGCGAACGGCGCTCACGGTCCTCACGGTCCGGCGCGAGCACCCACGTTCGGAACGTCTGGAACGTCTGGCCCGGCGCGACCGTCTGAGACGGGCCCAGCTCGGGGCCGACCTCGAGCACGCAGAGCGTCTGCTTGCGGTAGTTGACCTGCGTGCCGAACTCGGGGTCCGTCGTCCACCGCACGCAGTGCGAGCTGCCGTCGGCGCCGGTCATGGCGCGGAAGCTGTAGTCGGTCTCGACGTAGAGGTTGGGGAGCTGCACGCCCATGCGCTGCGGCTCCACCCGCGACTCGGCTTCGACGACCGGCAGCCGCAGCGACGTGAACGCGTCGATCGTTCGCGGCCTCTCCCCGGTGTTGCGCCACTCGATCCAGTGGCAGAACAGCGGCAGGCCGTCGTAGATTTCCAGGTGAACCACCGCCGTGTGGTCGCCCGCGTCGAGCTCCCAGCTGACGTGCTTGCCGGGCGGCGGCCACGCGGCCTCGGGGCTCGCCCACCGAGCCCGACTCCAGCGCATGCGCGCCTCGATGTCCGAGCATTCACGCTGCACCGCGCGCGCGGCAATCGCATCGGGACGGGCAGGCATCTCCTCGAGCCACTCCGGCAGCAGGAACGCGCGGTTGGGCTGCGCCGTGAGGCCGCCGAGACGCTCGACCTCTCCATCCACGGTCAGCGCGCCGAGGTCGGCCGCGGCCCGCAGCAGCTGCTGCCCGGAGGTCAGCTGCTCGAGGCCGACCAGGGCGAACGGATCGCGCTGCACGCGCAGCCGCAGCAGGCCGTTCTCCAGGACGACGTCGCGCCCTTCCGCGCGCACGACGGCGACGTAGGGCGACGGATCGAGCAGCCAGTCGGGCTGCTGGGCCGGCACGGCGATCGCGAGCGCGGCAAGGGACGACAGGACATGGGTCCGCATGCCGAGAAGATCCCGGTCTTGCGTCCGCCGCGCAACCGGACCGTTCGTTCTGTGCCGTCGATCGGGTTTGATGACGCCATGCTCCGCACCTCGATTCTTCTGGCTGCAGCCATGCTCGCGGCGGCCTGTGGCGCCGACGACTCCGCGGACCCCGCCGGCGGCGAGCAGCCGCCAGCGCTCGGGATCCGCAACCTGTCCAAGCCCCTGCCGAACATCCTCTGCTCGGGACAGCCGACCGAGGAGCAGTTCGACAAGTTGGAGCGGGCCGGAGTCACGCACGTGCTGCACCTGCGCACCAAGGGCGAGCAGGGCACGGGCTGGGAGGAGGCCCGCGCCAACCGCGCCGACGTGCTGTTCGAGCGGCTGGAGATCGCGGGCGCCGACGGGCTGACGCGCGAGAACGTCGAGGCGTTCGCCGAGAAGCTCGCCGCCTACAAGGGCGGCACGGTGCTCGTCAGCTGCGGCTCCAGCAACCGCGTCGGCGCCATGTTCGCGCTGAAGGCGGCGTGGCTCGACGGCGCCAGCAAGGAGGAGGCGATGGCGCTCGGCAAGCGGGCCGGCATGACCCGCCTCGCGAGCAAGGTCGAGGCGCTGCTCGACGGCTAACGCGGGCTCCTGGCGCCCTGACTCAGAGGTCGCCGCTCGCGAGCTTGGCGACGTCGGCGCCGATGTACTGCGGCTGGTCGACGCCCGGCAGCAGCACCACGAACCGCGCGCCGCCCGCATCTGCGTCCTCGCACCCGATCAGCCCCCCGAGCCGCGCGATGATGGCGCGGCTCGCGGCGAGGCCGATGCCCGTACCCGCTGGCTTGTCGGTGAGCTTCTCGCTGAGCTGGTTGAACTTCTCGAAGACCGCGTCGCGATCCTCGGGCGCGATACCCGGCCCGGCGTCCTCGACGACGATCTCGAAGCCGCCGTCGCGGCCAGCGACCTTGACCCAGACCGTGCTGCCTTCGGGGCTGAACTTGATCGCGTTGTCGAGCAGCTGCCGCACGACCTGTTCCACCCGGCGCCGGTCGGCGCACAGCTCCGGCGCGCCCTCCTCGACCTCGAGCGAGATCTCGATGCCGCGGGCGCCGGCTCGACCGCGCCGCTTCTCGACGACCTTCTGCACCGAGCGCACGCCGTCCATCGGCTCGTTGACGAACTCGGCTTCGCCGCTCTCGAGCTGCAGGAAGTCGAACATGGCGTCGACGACCTCACTGAGCTCGGCGCCCTGGTCGTGGATCACCGTCGCGAACTCGACCCACTCGGGGGAGTCCTTGGGCAGCATCGTGCGCAGCAGCTCGGAGTAGGCGCAGACGTTGGTCAGCGGCGTGCGCAGCTCGTGGCTCACGTTCGAGAGGAACTGGTCCTTGACGCGCTGCAGCTCGTGCGTGCGCGTCACGTCGACCAGGAGGAACACCGCGCCGAACTCCTGCTGCGTACGGGCCGAAGTCACGCGGACCGCCGTGAGGTCGTAGACCCGGTTGTAGCAACTGATCCCCGACCGACGGACCTGCGGGTGCTCACCGTCCGCCTCCTCGCCGCGCGCCGTGACCCCGTCGAAGGCCTCCCGCGCTGCGGTCGCCAGCTCCACCGGCAGCTGGTCCCAGATCGACCTACCGACCGGGCTCCTGGCCGGCATGTTCATCGCGCGCTGCGCCGCCGGGTTGGCGAACGTGACGATGCCGGTCGTGTCCACGGCGATCACGCCCTCGCGGATCGCCTCGAGCACCGAGCGCGAACGCTCGTAGGCGAACTCGACCGAGATCAACTGCGCCAGCGCGTCGCGTTCTCCAGCGCTGCGCGCGGCCTCCGACATGGTCGCGACCTGGCCGCGGGCCTCGCGGACCAGCAGCATGCGCTC
>JBERSB010000453.1:0-2734 GCA_041236755.1 Luminiphilus sp.
GCTCGACGCTCGCCACCTGCTGCTGGGGTTGATCGAGCCAGCTGACGGTCTGATCCGCCGGCTGCTCGAGCGCATGGACGTCCCGGTCGACGCCGTCACGGGCGGCCTGCAGGCCGAGCTGCGCAAGCAGCCCAAGGTCTCGGGCGCGGGATACCAGCCCGACAAGATCTTCCTGACGCCCGAGCTCGCGCAGGCGCTGCAGCTGGCCGAGCAGAAGGCGCAGCAGATGCAGGACGAGTACGTCTCGGTCGAGCACGTGTTCCTGGCGCTGCTCGCGACCGCCAAGGACGACGTCAAGGAGCTGTTCCAGGCGTTCGCGATCGACGAGGCGCGGTTCTTGTCGGCGCTCAAGGACGTGCGCGGCAACCAGCGCGTGCAGAGCGCGAACCCCGAGGCGACCTACGAGGCGCTCGAGCGCTACGGCCGCGACCTGGTGCAGATGTGCCGCCAGGGCAAGGTCGACCCCGTCATCGGCCGCGACGACGAGATCCGCCGCGTCATCCGCATCCTGTCCCGCAAGACCAAGAACAACCCGGTGCTGATCGGGGAGCCGGGTGTCGGCAAGACCGCCATCGCCGAGGGCCTCGCGCAGCGCATCGTGCGCGGCGACGTGCCCGAAGGGCTCAAGGACCGCACGGTGTTCGCGCTCGACATGGGCAGCCTGGTCGCCGGCGCCAAGTACCGCGGCGAGTTCGAGGAGCGGCTCAAGGCCGTGCTCAACGAGGTCAAGAACAGCGAGGGCAAGATCCTGCTGTTCATCGACGAGCTGCACACGATCGTCGGCGCGGGCAAGACCGACGGCGCAATGGACGCCGGCAACATGCTCAAGCCGATGCTCGCGCGCGGCGAGCTGCACTGCATCGGCGCGACCACGCTCGACGAGTACCGCCAGTACATCGAGAAGGACGCGGCGCTGGAGCGGCGCTTCCAGACCGTGCTGGTCGATCAGCCGAGCGTCGAGGACGCGGTCTCGATCCTGCGCGGCCTGAAGGAGCGCTTCGAGGTCCACCACGGCGTCAAGATCCAGGACGCGGCGCTCGTGAACGCCGCGACCCTGTCGCACCGCTACATCACCGACCGCTTCCTGCCGGACAAGGCGATCGACCTCGTCGACGAGGCGTGCGCGATGATCCGCACCGAGATCGACTCGCTGCCGAGCGAGCTCGACGCGGTGAGTCGCCGCTTGATGCAGCTCGAGATCGAGGAGGCCGCGCTCGAGAAGGAGAAGGACGCAGCCAGCAAGGCGCGCCTGTCCGAGCTCAAGAAGGAGCTACAGGAACTGCGCGAGCGCGCCGACGCGATGCGCGCGCAGTACGAGGCCGAGAAGCAGTCGATCGGCAAGGTGCGGCAGCTGCGCGAGCAGCTGGAGACGCTGCGTCGCGAGCTGGGGGACGCCGAGCAGCGCTACGACATGAACGCCGCCGCCGAGCTGAAGTATGGCCGTATTCCCGAAGCGGAGAAGGCGCTCGCCGACGAAGAGGCGCGGCTTGTCGGAGACGGCGAGGCCGAGGGCGGCGACCGCCTGCTGCGCGAGGAGGTCACCGGCGACGAGATCGCCGAGATCGTCGCGCGGTGGACGGGCATCCCGGTGCAACGTCTGGTCGAGGGCGAGCGCGAGAAGCTGCTCAAGCTCGACGAGCTGCTGCACGAGCGCGTCATCGGTCAGGACGAAGCCGTGCAGGCCGTCGCCGACGCGGTCATCCGCGCCCGCTCGGGAATCAAGGACCCGCGGCGGCCGATCGGCAGCTTCCTGTTCCTCGGCCCGACCGGGGTCGGCAAGACCGAGCTAGCCAAGACGCTCGCGCATTCGCTGTTCGACAGCGAGGACAACCTCGTGCGCATCGACATGTCGGAGTACATAGAGAAGCACGCGGTCTCGCGCCTGATCGGCGCGCCGCCGGGCTACGTCGGCTACGACGAGGGCGGCCAGCTGACCGAGGCCGTGCGGCGCAAGCCGTACTCGGTCGTGCTGTTCGACGAGATCGAGAAGGCGCACCCGGACGTGTTCCACGTCCTGCTGCAGATCCTCGACGACGGCCGCGCGACCGACAGCCAGGGCCGCACGGTCGACTTCAAGAACACCGTCATCATCATGACGTCGAACATCGGCGCGCCGATGCTGCTGGACGGCATCCGCGCCGGCGGCGCGATCCAAGAGCACGTGCGCGACCAGGTGATGGCAGAGCTGCGCCAGCACTTCCGGCCCGAGCTGCTCAACCGCATCGACGACACTGTGATGTTCAAGCCGCTGCAGATGGAGGAGATCCGCGCGATCGTCGACCTGCTGCTGGTGTCGCTGCGCGACCGATTGGCCGAGCGCCGCATCACTGTCGACGTGAGCGACGACGCCAAGGCGTTTCTGGCAGACCAGGGCTACGACCCGGTCTACGGCGCGCGACCGCTGAAGCGTTTCCTGCAGCGTGAGCTCGAGACCCGCATCGGCCGCAAGCTGATCGCGGGCGATGTGCCCGACGGCAGCGCCGTGGAGGTCGACGTCGAGGACGGTAAGCTCGCGGTCACGGCGCACGCTCCTGCAGACGGGGGCCAGCCTGTGGAGCGGTGAGGCGCTAGGTGTTCCAGCGCTCGTACCAGCGCTGGAACTGCTCAAGCTGCGCCTTGGCGAACGCGCGCTGGCTCTCGCTGAGCGCGTCGCTGGCGTTGAAGTGCAGCCGGTAGCGCTCGTCGCCCAGCAGCTCGAGCAGGTACTTGTAGTGCAGCACCAGGTCCGGCCCCT
>JBERSB010000454.1:0-6977 GCA_041236755.1 Luminiphilus sp.
CTCGAGCACCACCACCTGCGCCGACGCTGGCACCGCGTCGAGCAGCGCGGGGGGAACGCGCGTCGTCTTGCCCGAGCCCGGCGGCGCCATCAGCAGCGCGGCGCCGCTGCGCGCGAGCGCCGTGACGACATCGGGCAGCGACGCGTCGATCGGCAGCGCCTCGCGCCGGCTCACGACAGCGGCCGGCGCCCCTCGATCGCGTCCGAGAGGATCGAGGAGCTCACCTGGGCGATCGAGCTGCCCGCCGGCAGCCCGCGCGCCAGCCGCGTCAGCGTCGCCCCGCTCTTGTGCAGCTTCTCGGCGAGCACCTGGGCCGTGCCTTCACCCTCGAGGTCGGGGTTGGTTGCGAGGCAGACCTCGCGGAACGCGCCGTCGCCCACGCGCTGCAGCAGCGCCGAGATCGTCAGGTCCTCGAGCTTGATGCCCTCGAGCTGGGACAGGCGGCCCTGGAGCACGTGGTAGAGCCCGCGGTAGCCGATGTCCTCGAACCGCGCGACCTCGCGCGGGTCCTCGACGACCAGCAGCATGTCCTGCTCGCGGGTCTCGTCGCTGCAGATGCTGCACGGATCACTCGCGTCGAGCTGGAAGCAGACGCTGCAGCTCTTGACGGCCGCGCGCACGGCCTCGATGGCCCGCGCGAGCTCCATCGCCTCCTGCTCCTCGACCCGCAGCAGGTGGAACGCCAGCCGCTCGGCCGTCTTCGGGCCGACGCCGGGCAGGCGGTTGAGCCGCTCGATCAGGGTCTCGATGGTGCGGTCGCGTCCGGCCATGTGCTCTGTTGCGCAGGCGCTGCTGCAGGGGCAGAAGGGGCTCCGGGGCGGCTCAGAAGCCGAGGCCCGGCAGGTTCATGCCGCCGGTGATCTTGGCGGTCTCCTCCTCCCGGAGCTTCCGCGCGGCGGCGAGCGCCTGCTTGACGGCGCCGGTCACGAGGTCCTCCAGCGTCTCCACGTCGTCCGGATCGACCGCGGCCGGGTCGATGTGCACCGACTGGAGCTCCTGGTTGCCGTTGACCCGGGCCGTGACGACCCCGCCGCCGGCGCTGCCCTCGAGCACGCGCTCGGCCAGGGCGCGCTGCATCTCCTGCGCGCGCCGCTGCATGTCCTGCGCCTGCTTGAGCAGGCCCTGCATGTCTCCGAATCCAGATGCCATCACGGTCCTCCTGCACGCATCATGCCTTGGCGCAAGGAGAAACGCGAACAGTCGCGCGGGGGCATCCAGGCGCCGGCGCGCCTCGAAGAGCACGGAGGGTGGGCATCGGTATGCGTTTTGGATATCCTGTTCGCCCCCCGTTCGGGTCCGTAGGCCCGAGCACCGACAGATTCCCCTAGTCCAGCATTGTTTCGCCCTAGCGCAAAAGGGCAGGAGGGCGCGCCTGACGGCGCGCGACACGCACCAGGACCCGCATGCCGAAGAACATCCAAGTCTCGCCGCGCCCGTTCACGGTCTACACGGAGAAGAACCTCGACAAGATCCCCCAGCTCGCCCGCTTCGGCGCGGATCAGGTCCTGGCCATGCGCGCGATCGCGCAGGTGCTGCCCTTCCGGGTCAACAACTACGTCATCGACGAGCTGATCGACTGGGACCGCGTCCCGGACGACCCGATGTTCCAGCTGACCTTCCCGCAGACCGGCATGCTGCAGGAAGGCGAGATAGACGCGATGATCGACCTGCTCCGCGCCGACGCCGGCAGGGACGAGATCAAGGCCGAGGCGCGGCGCATCCAGCTGACCCTCAACCCGCACCCCGCGGGCCAGAAGTCGATGAACGTGCCCAAGCTCGAGGGCATCGAAGTCGCCGGCATGCAGCACAAGTACCGCGAGACGGTGCTGTTCTTCCCGTCCGCCGGTCAGGTCTGCCACAGCTACTGCACCTACTGCTTCCGCTGGCCGCAGTTCGTGGGGCTCGACGACATGAAGTTTGCCTCGAAGGAGGCGGACCGGATGATCGACTACCTCAAGCAGCACCCCGAGGTGAACAGCGTGCTGTTCACCGGCGGCGACCCCATGGTCATGAAGACCAAGGTCTTCCGCCGCTACATCGAACCGCTGCTGGAGGCCGAGCTCGACCACATCGTCAGCATCCGCATCGGCACCAAGGCGATGGCCTACTGGCCGGCCCGGTTCGTCACCGACGACGACGCCGACGACCTGATGGCGCTGTTCGACGAGGTGCACACCGCCGGGCGCAACCTCTCACTGATGGCGCACGCCAGCCACCCGGTCGAGTTCGACACGCCGATGGCCCAGGCGGCCATGGAGCGCGTGCGCAACGCCGGCGCGGTGGTGCGCTGCCAGGCGCCGCTGATCCGGCACGTCAACGACGACGCCGAGGTGTGGGCGAACATGTGGAAGCGCGAGGTCACGCTCGGCGCGATCCCGTACTACATGTTCGTCGAGCGCGACACCGGGCCGCGCCAGTACTTCGAGGTGCCGCTCGCCAGGGCGTTCGAGATCTTCACCGACGCCTATCGCCGGGTCTCCGGGCTCGCGCGCACGGTGCGCGGGCCGTCGATGTCGTGCACGCCGGGCAAGGTGCTGGTCGACGGCATCACGGAGATCCACGGCCAGAAGGTGTTCGTGCTGAAGTTCATCCAGGGTCGCAACCCGGACTGGGCGAACGAGGTCTTCTTCGCCAAGTTCGACGAGACCGCGCGTTGGATCGACGACCTCGTGCCGGCCTTCGGGCAGAGCTGGTGGTGGCAGGACGAGCTCGCCGAGATGCGCAAGGCCGGCTGGACCGGCGACTGGTCGCAGGACTCGCAGATCGACAAGCACGTGTCCGAGACCGGCCACGTGAGCTTCGGCGCGCCGACGTCCTGAGCGGCGGCAGTCGCCCTGAGCAGCAGCAACCGGAGCGCAACAACCCGAGGGCGGGCGGCTGTATAAGCCCGCCTCCCAGAGGCACCAGCCTAGCGCTCCGGCGGCTCGCCCGGATCGAGCATGTCGCCGTCCGGTTCGTGCTCGGGGGAAGGCGCAGGCGCACGCTGGACGCGGTCCTTGGGGTTCACCTCGACGACGCGGCCGCCGAACTTCTTCATCACCTGCTTGGCCTTGGGCCCAGGCTCTGCGTCCTTGCGGGCGGCCTTGGCAGACCTGCTGGTGCCCGACGAGCCACCGGCCGACGCACCGGAGGAAGCACCGGAGGAAGCACCGGAGGAACCATCGGAGGAAGCACCGTCGCTGGCGCCTGTGCGCAGCTCGACGGTCACGTCGCGCGCCGCGGCCTGTTGGATGACCTGCTTGAGTTCCTGCTCGATGACCGGCGACTTGAGGCGGTCGATGTACATCTTGCGCGGGCTCTCGAGCGTGACGACCACGCGGCCGTTCTGGTCGGGCCCCTGGAACGCGCAGAGCTCGAGCGTGCCCTGCAGCAGCTGGCGGTCGCGGAGCATCGCGAGCGCGCGCGCCTTGAGCTCGTCGGAGCCGGTCACGGGCGCGGCCGGGCGCGCGGGCGCCGCCGGCTCGGCCGGGGCTGCGGGACCGGCGTCTCGACTCGGCGCCGGACGACGGGGAGCAGCGACCGCCGGCGCCGGCGCGGCCGCTGCGAGCGCCCCTCCTCCTCCGGCCCGCACCTCGGCGAGCAGGTCTGCGAGGGTCGGCAGCGCGCCGGCCTGGGCCATGCGCACGAGCGCGATCTCGAACACCACGCCGCGGTCCTCCAGCCGCCGCAGCCGCTCACGGCCGAGCAGCGCAGCGCCGATCATGGCGTCCAGCCGCGCGGCGTCGACGCCGTCGGCGATCGTCTGCACGCGTTCGCGCAGCGCGCCGGTGAGCGGCACGAGGCCGGTGTCGGCGCCGTCGATCTTCATCAGCAGCAGGCTGCGCAACAGCGACGTGATCTCGCCGAGCGCCTCGCGCTCGTCGGAGCCCTGCTCCTGCATCGCGCGCGCGAACGCGAGGCCCTGCTTGGCGTCGCCCTGCAGCAGCGCCTCGACCACGTCGACGACCGCGTCGAGGCCGACGCGCGCCGTCAGCACCCGGTAGGCGTCGAGGTCGAAGCCGTCGCCGAGTTCCCGCGCCAGCGGCAGCACGCGCTCGAGCGCGGTCTCGGCGTCGCGGACCCCGCCGCGCACGGCCATCGCGATCTCTTCGAGCACCGGCGCCTGGATCGCGACGCCCTCCTTCTCGGCGATCATGCCAAGCCGCTTGACGAGGTCCTGCTCGCCGACGCGGCGGAACGAGAGCACCTGGCAGCGCGAGATGATCGTGTCGGGGACCTTGTGGCGCTCGGTCGTCGCCAGCACGAAGACCACCTTCGGCGGCGGCTCCTCGAGGGTCTTGAGGAAGGCGTTGAACGCCTCCTTGGTGAACATGTGCACCTCGTCGAGGATCACGACGCGGTAGCGGGACTGCATCGTCGCGAACGAGACGCTCTCGCGCAGTCGCCGGACCTCGTCGACGCCGCGGTTGGACGCGGCGTCCATCTCGACGACGACCGGGTTGCTGCCGTCGAGGATCGACCGGCACGACGCGCACGCGCCGCAAGGCGACGCGGTCGGCCCCTGCTCGCAGTTGAGGCAGCGAGCCAGGATGCGCGCCGAGGTGGTCTTGCCGACGCCGCGGCTGCCGGTGAACAGGAACGCGTGCGGGACACGGTCCTGCTCGAGCGCGCGGCGCAGCGACTGCAACACCTCGTCCTGGCCGACCAGCTCCTCGAACGTCTGCGGCCGGAACCGGCGCGCGACGACCTGGTAGGTGCCCGCTCCGCCCGATCCGCTGTCGCTGCCGGCTGCCGCCATCCTCGCAGCATGCCGGATCGCGCGCGCCCGCGAAAGAGCAGGGCGACCTTGCCTGGGGCCAGGGGGCGAGCTACCGTCTGCGTCCCCAAATCCGCCCTGTCGCCCCCGCGGCGGTCGGGCGGGACCCCGCGGAGGGGTGACCGAGTGGCTTAAGGAGCTCGCTTGGAAAGCGAGTACAGCCCAAAAGGCTGTCGGGGGTTCGAATCCCCCCCTCTCCGCCAGTTTCTGCCCCGCGGCTCGCGGAGGTGGGGCCTGTCGGGTCCCGAGCAAGGGGGCGGCGAGCGCACCTGGTCAGGTCCGGAAGGAAGCAGCCAACGCACGCCGCTCGTTGTGCCCGGGGTGCCTGGCGGGCACCACCTCGGCGGGCCGCACCGCCGAGAGCAGTTGCTCATCGAACCGGGAGCAGCCGCGGGCGCGCGATCCGCTGCGGCCTGAAACCCGTCTGTCGGTGAACTCCGCCCCCCCACGCCATGACCATCCTGCCCCCCGCCTGCGCGCGCGCAGCCGCCGCGCTCCTGATGCCGCTCGCGCTCGCCCAAGACCCGATGCCGACCGACCCCACGACCGACAAGTTCCTCTGGCTCGAAGACGTCGGCGGCGAAGCGCCCCTCGACTGGGTCCGCACCCGCAACGCCGAGAGCACCGCCGCCCTCACCGGCGGCGCGCGCTTCGAGGAGCTGCGCGAGCGCATCCTCTCGATCCTCGACTCCGACGACCGCATCGCCTACGTGCAGAAGCGCGGCGCGCACTACTACAACCTCTGGCAGGACGCGGAGAACCCGCGCGGCCTGTGGCGGCGCACCAGCTGGGAGTCCTACCTCCAGGACGAGCCCGAGTGGGAGGTCGTGCTCGACCTCGACGCGCTCGGCCGCGAAGAGGGTGAGAACTGGGTCTGGAAGGGCTCCAGTTGGCTGCTCCCCGACCGGTCGCGGTGCCTGCTGAGCCTGTCGCGCGACGGCGCGGACGCGACGGTCGTGCGCGAGTTCGACCCGGTGAAGAAGGCGTTTGTCGAGGGCGGCTTCACGCTGCCCGAGGCCAAGACGCAGGTCGCGTGGAAGGACCGCGACACACTCTACATCGGCACCGACTTCGGCGAGGGCTCGATGACCGAGTCCGGCTACCCCCGCGTCGTCAAGCTGTGGCGGCGCGGCGAACCGCTCGAGGACGCGCAGACCGTCACCGAAGGCAAGGCCACCGACGTGTTCACCTACGCCTACCGCGACCAGACCGTCGGCTTCGAGCGCGACTTCGTCTACCGGGGCGTGACCTTCTACACGAACGAGATGTTCCTGGTCGAAGACAGCGGCCTGCGCAAGCTCGACAAGCCCGACAGCGCCAGCGCGTCGGTGCACCGCGAGTGGCTGCTGCTGGAGCTGCGCGACGACTGGACGGTCGGCGGCCGCGGCTACACCGCAGGCTCGCTGCTGGTGACGAAGTTCGACGCGTTCCTCGCCGGCGAGCGCGACTTCGACGTGCTGTTCGCGCCGACCGAGCGCAGCTCGCTGAGCGGCTGGTCCGGCACCAAGAACCACCTGCTGGTCAACGTGCTCGACAACGTGCGCAACGTCGTCTACGCGGCGACGCCCGGCGACGAAGGCTGGGCGCTCGAGCCGCTGCCGGGCCTGCCCGAGTTCGGCACGATCTCGGCGTCGCCGGTCGACGACGAAGACGGCGACGACTACTGGCTGACGGTCACCGACTACCTGACGCCGACCAGCCTGTGGCGCGGCACGATCGGCGGCGGACCGCCGCGACGGCTCGAGAGCCTGCCGGCGTTCTTCGACACGAGCGGCCTCGTGGTCGAGCAGCGCGAGGCGACGTCGAAGGACGGCACGCGCGTGCCGTACTTCCTGGTGATGAAGGAGGACGCGGCGCGCGACGGCAGCAACCCGACGCTGCTCTACGGCTACGGCGGCTTCGAGGTCTCGCTCACGCCCGGCTACAGCGCGTCGGTCGGCGCCAGCTGGCTCGAGCGCGGCGGCGTCTACGTCGTCGCCAACATCCGCGGCGGCGGCGAGTTCGGTCCCAGGTGGCACCAGGCCGCGCTCAAAGCGAACCGGAACAAGTGCTACGAGGACTTCGCGGCCGTCGCAGAGGACCTGATCGCCGCGCAGATCACCACGCCGCGCCACCTGGGCATCCAGGGCGGCAGCAACGGCGGCCTGCTGATGGGCAACATGACCGTGATGTACCCCGGCCTGTTCCGGTCGGTCGTCTGCCAGGTGCCGCTGCTCGACAT
>JBERSB010000455.1:0-3112 GCA_041236755.1 Luminiphilus sp.
AGGAACGAGATGCGGCGGTTGTCGGACACCGGTCGCTCGAAGTCCGAGAGACCCTCGGGCTCGACCCGCGCCCACAGCCCGCAGAACACGAGCACCGCGCACACAGGCGCCAGCGCGACGCGGTTCCAGCGCGCGCACGCGAGGTCCCAGGCGAACAGCAGGAGCGGCGTCACCGGGAGCAGGAAGCGCGCGAACATGAAGTCCCCGCCGACGTAGGTGACGAACGCGACGTAGGGGACCACGAACGCCGCGAGCACGAGCCACGGCCGGCGGCCCAGCGACGGCTGGATCGGCGCCAGCAGATCGGCGCGGCGGCACGCGAACCACGCGATCAGCGCGAACGACGGCAGCAGCGCCCAGTAGCAGCCGTAGAAGCTCGTGACGTAGCTCCAGCCGAGGTCCAGGTGTGCCGCGCCTGCTGCCTTGGCGTAGGCGGTGTTCGGCACCCAGTAGCCGTAGTAGCTCCGGCGCCACAGCAGGTACGGCGCGAACACCAGCACGAACGGCAGCACGTAGGCCAGCAGCAACCGCGGCGCGCCGCGCCTCCATGCGTCGTGCAGCACGAACAGGCCGCACGCGGCGACGAAGACCGCGCCGTCGGGGCGGGTCATCGCGCAGAGTACGCCGAGGAAGCCGAGCAGCCACGCCTCGCGCAGGCACCGCATCGACATCGCGTAGCGCGCCATCGACGTGACGAGCAGCACGAACAGCGCCGTCTCGAGCCCCGCGGGTGCGAGCGAGGCGGCGTGGTGGACCGCGACGTAGCACCAGGCCGCGACGGGCACCAGCGCGCGGCCGGCGCTGGCCCGCCACGCCATCGCGCTCAGCAGCAGCACCGCGCCCGCGTGGCACACGATCCCCCAGAAGATCGACCAGCCCTCCATCGCGACGTGCTCGAAGCCGAGCACCGCGCCCAGGACCATCCACATCGTCCAGCTGAAGTTCGTGTAGCCCTCGACCGGCGCTTCGCCGGGGTCGAGGTTGAACACGAGGCCGTGCCCATCGACGAAGTGCTGCGCGTAGCGGAACGTGATGAACGCGTCGTCGCAGGTCCACGCCAGCGCCGCGGCGTGCCACGCGGCCGCAAGGACGGCGAGCGCAGCGAGGGTCCAGAACACGAGCGGGCGCGGCATCGTCTCGGAAGAAGGCTAGCCCAACGCGGCCCCGACGCCAGCGACGCGGACGATCCCCGCGCGCCGCGCGCGTTCACATCCGCCCGACGACGCCCGCGCCGACGGGCGACGCCGCGGCGTCGATGCCCGCCGGGTCGATCGCCCAGCGCGCCGCGAGCGCGCACACGACCGCGCGGTCCGGCCACCACTTGACCTCGTCCGCGGAGCGGTCGCGCGGGTCGTCGACGAAGCAGCCCAGCTCCCGCTCGGCGTCGGTGAGGTCCCCGTGCCAGAAGATGTGGCCGTGCTCCTCCGCGAAGGCGTAGCCGCGCGTCAGCTCGCCGCGCGCCGCGCGCGCCCAGCCGTGCACGTCACGGTCGTCGTCGGTGACGAACCAGAACGCGTCGCCGAACCGCTCCGAGAGCGACGCGAGCAGCGGCGCGATCGCCGCGGTGTCCGCGGTCGACGCGGCGAGGTCGCGGCCGACGGCGAGCACCCAGCCTCGCACCGGCGGCGTCACGAAGACCCCCTGCTCGGCGACCTCTGCGAGGCCCGCGCGCCAGTTGGCGGGCAGCACCGTGCGGAGCCGCAGTGCTGAGACCACGTGCTGGGAGTCCTCGGCGCGCACCGCGACCCAGGCGCACCCGGCCGCGAACGGCCGCGCCGCGTCCGGCGCCGAGTTGGGGCGGGCGGCACGCGCCTGCGCAGTCCGACCTCAGGACGTCTCGGGGAGCTGCTGGCGCCGGATCCGGACCAGCCGCTCCCAGCCGCGCAGGCCGAACAGGATCAGCCCGGCGAGGAGGAGCAGCGCTACGACCAGGCCCGGGTGCATGGCGCGAGCGTAGGACCAGCCGCTCAGGCTGACAACGCGATCCACTCGCGCTCGGTCAGCACCGCGTCGAGCGGCCGGTCGTGCGCGTCGGTCGGCACCGCGGCCACCAGCTGGCAGGAGAACGCGACGCCGACGACGAGCACGCCGCCGTCTGCGTCGAGCCGCGCCAGCGCGCGGTCGTAGCAGCCCTTGCCCTGCCCGAGCCTGCCGCCGCCGCGGTCGCAGCCGACCAGCGGCGCCAGCACCACGTCCGGGCGCAGCGCCGGCGCGTCGGGGCCGGGGCCGAGCGTGCCGAAGCCCGCGGGCTGGAGCGCGGCGTCGCCTTCCCAGCTGCGGAACGCCATCTCCTCGCCTTGCACCACCGGCAGCGACAGGCGCGCCCCGTGTCCCGAAGAGAGCGCGCGCGCCAGCGGACGCGGATCGAGTTCGTCGGAAAGCGGCCAGTAGGCCGCGACGACCTTGCCGGCGCAGCGCGCGCCCAGCGCCTCGAGCCCGCGCTCCTGCAGCTGCAGGGCGGCCTCGGCGCGCGCCCCGGCGGACAGCTCCGCGCGGCGCTGCCGCAGCGCGCGCCGCAGCGTCTGCTTGTCGGCCAAAGCGGCCTCTCCGAGCTGCTCCTGCAGCCGCAGAAGCGGCGCGAGGCCCCACTTGGCGCGCTCGGTGTCGGTCGTCGTCGGATCGACCGGCCACAGCGCCAGCTCCCCCCGCTGCGTCACCGCCTGCGTGCCGAACTTCTGCGGGCGGCCCGTGAGCACCCGCGCGCGGTCGTAGGCGGCCGCCGCGACCTCGCGCATGCGCGGCTCCGCGCGCCTCCTCGGGACGGCGGGGGCGTGCGCGCTGTCGACGACGTCGCGCTCCGCGCTGCGCGCCCGCAGGAGCAGCTCCTCGAAGCTCGCCGGCGGCTCGCTCATCGCACCAGCGGCCGGACCGCAGCGAACAGGCGACGCGCGACCTCCAGGCGCGGGATCTCGTCGGTCAACTCGACGAGCGGCACGCCGTCCTCGGCGAGGCGCCGCGCTTCCTTGCGCAGCGGCTCGGGCGTGCCGACGTCCACGAACAGCACGAGGCCGCGGCCGCGCGCGCGGCAGTCGTCCCGCACCGCGCGCCGCGTCGCCGCGTGCGAAGCAGGCGTGCTGCGCGGCGCGCCGCCCGGCGCGTCCCTCGCGGCCTC
>JBERSB010000456.1:0-5763 GCA_041236755.1 Luminiphilus sp.
ACGACGAACGCGCCGAGCAGCGCCGCGCGAAACGCCCACTCGAGCCGCAGGAACCGATCGGCCAACAGCGTCGGCAACGCGTAGGCCACCAGCATCAGGGCGACCACGCCGAGCGTCTCCGTCCACAGCCCCGCGCGCACGCGGCGGCGCTGCTCGTGCAGGCGCGCGCGCGCCGCCGCCAGCTCGCGGCCCAAGGTGGGCTGATGCGGCGCGGGCGCGGGCGGTTGGGGTACGGTCGAGGAGCTCATAGCAGGTTGAAGCGCTTGCGCAGGATCCACTCGAGCGACAGCAGCAGCAGCACGAAGGTGATGGTGGGCCAGCCGTCCCAGATCGCGTGCGGCGTGCGGAACACGTCGGTCGCCGAGCGCGACGGCACCGCGTCCAGCGCGGCCAGCAGCTGACCGGGCGTGTCGAAGAGCGCGCCGCCGGTCACGCCTGCGATCGTAGCGAGCTCGCTGCGCTCCATCGGACCCTGCGACTCGACCTGCGCCGCTATGACCTGGAAGCCGACCTCGACGGCCTTGCCGATCTTCTCGAGCGGCCGCACGCGGTAGGTGCCGAGCTGCGTCGGCCGGTAGCGCAGCGAGTAGCTGCCGGGCAACGCCTCCACTGGCACGAGCTCCAGCGTCTCCGACGCGTCACCCTCGCGCTCGACGCTGACGACGAACGACTCGGCGATCAGCGGCTGCAGCGACTCGTCCTTGACCTCTGCGACCAGCTCGATCGCGTCGCCGAGGTCGACCTTGTCGTCGCTGCCCATCAGCCGCAGGCGGCTGTTGCCCGCCTGCAGCCGCCCCTCGAAGAGGTGGCGGATGCCGTTCACCCAGAAGCGGTTGTAGGCGTCCTCGTAGATCGACCGCCAGCGGTAGGTCTCGTCGGTGCCGAGGAACAGCACGCGGCCGGCGCCGAGCTTCTGGATCGCGATGACCGGCATGTCCTTGCCGCCGACGCGGAACTCGGGGCTCGGGTGGCCTGCGAGCGACGTCGCGATCGGCTTGAGCCCCGACACCGGGAACCAGAAGTGGAAGCCGGGGATCTTCTCCCAGAGCAGGTTACTGGTGTCCTTGTCGTCGGCGAGCCGCATCACCTTGGCGCCGACGCCGTCCGTGCCGTCGGGCGTCAGCCGGTACCTCCAGGGCCGCGGGAAAGCCTTGCCGAGGCCGAGCATCTTGCGCTCCGCGAACTCGACGTTGGGCATGATCGGCAGCAGGTCCGCGATCGGCTGCGTGTTGGCCGTCGGCCGCAGCGCGTCGAGCGTGTGCTGTTCGCCCGCGACCCACCAGAAGCCGCAGCCGCCCTCCATGACGTGGTCCGCGAGGTTGGTGCAGAAGCGCCGCGTCAGCTTCTTCTCGTCGGGGTCGATCATCACCACGACGTCGTAGGCGTCGAGCTCGGCGCGCTCCTCGGGCAGCCGCGTGATGCGCACGCCGTCGTCTCCGTCCTGCGGGAACTTCTCGTCGGCGCTCTGCAGCCAGCACGAGACGTCGATCGTCTTGTCGCGGATCAGCAGGTTGCGCAGGATCTGGAACTCGTGGCACGCGCTGCCGGCGAGCAGCAGCATGCGCAGCCGCTCGCCCAGCACCTCGACCGCCGCCGTCTTGCTGTGGCGCTCGGCGACGGCCGGCTCGCCGTCGGGCGGCACGATCTCGGTGCGGTAGACGAAGCGTCCGGGCGCCTCGCTCGTCAGGTCCTGCCACTGGATCGTGGCCTCCTGGCTCTCGCCGATCTGCACCTGCTGCGTGCCGACGACGACCTCAGCGCCCTTGTCGTCGACGCGGACCAGGCGCGCGGTCACCGAGACGCCGTCGTAGCCCTGCGACGTGACCGAGGCCTTCATCTCGTATGGGTCGCGCTGGAAGACCTTCGCCGGCGCCTCCATGCGCGTCAGCGTCACCGACTGCGTCTCCGACGGGTCGCCGACTCCCAGCACGAACGTGTGGGGGACCTTGCGCTGCTTGAGCAGGCGCACGATCTCGGCGCCCTGCGGCCCGGCCGTACGGCGGCCGTCGGTGACGAGCACGACCGCGGCGATCTCTGCGGGGCGGCTCTTGTCGAGCGCCGTGCGCAGGGAGCCGCCGAGGTTGCTCGAGCGGCCGTCGGCGACGAGGCGGTCGAGGTCGAGCACCGGCGTCGGCGGGCGCGCGTCTGCTGGCTGCTCCACCGGCGCGCCGTCGGGCCCGAGCGCCGGCGGCGGCGGCGGCACCACCGGCAGCTGCGCGATGGTCCCGTCGAAGCCGTAGAGCTGCACGCGGTTCTTCACCGCGAGCTTGCGCACCAGCGCCTGGTCGTCGCCCGCGAGCAGCGCCTTGACGAGGTCGAGGCGCGTGCCCGTCGCGGGGTCTGCGGCGCCCGCCTCGACCCAGCCCGCCCGCTGGCGCTGGACCTCGTCGCGCCGCCACGCGTCCACGTGCGTCATCGACTGCGAGGTGTCGACGAGCAGGATCGTGTGGCCTTCGCGGACCTCGCGCTTCACCGAGACCAGGTTGGGCTCGAGCAGCAGCAGGATGATCGCCAGTACCGCGAGCGCGCGCAGCGAGCCCAGCAGCACGCGCTGCCACGTGCGCAGGTTCTTGCCGTCGCGACGGTAGAGGAACCCGACGAGCACCACGGCCATGGCCATGCCGAGCACGACCAGCATGCCGAGGCCGCCGGTCGGGAAGTTGGCGAGCTCGAACTTCAGCTCGGAGCCCGGCTCGAGCTCGACGCCCTGCCACTCGGCCAGCCACCGCAAGAGGTCGTCCATGACGCGCGTGGCCGCCTAGCGTCGGCCGAACCTCCATGCGAACAGGGACTCGAGCAGCAGGCCAGCGAGCAGCAGCGCCGCCAGCAGCGGCCACGCCTCGCCCTCGGAGGCGGCGTCGCCGACGCCGGAGTCGTCGCGCACGAACGTCACGGCGTCGTGGACGGCGGCGGGGTAGAGCCGCTTGAAGCCCGCTTCGTCGAAGCCGACGAGCCGACCTTCGTCGACGGGGCCGTTGCGCGCGATCACGCGCGACTCGGGCACGCCGTCGTGGCGCTGGAGCTCGACGTCGTAGGCGCCGCGCTCGGAGAGCTCACGCATCGGCACCTCGACCTCCAGCTGCCGCGGATCGGCGGCGTCAGCGCCACCCTGCGCGACAGGATCGCTGGGCTCTGGATCCGACTCGCCGCGCTCGCCGCCTGCACCCTCGGGGGCCTCGGGCGCCTTCGCGGTGAAGGTGCGCTCGTCCTCACCGCCTGCTGCCCGCAGCGTGACGTCGGGGCGATAGAGGCCCGGGTCGAGCTGCTTGAGCCAGACGCTGTCGGTCGCGAGGTTGTCGCGGCTCGGGTCGTCACGGCGCGCCGCGAAGTGGTGGAGCTGGTGCGTGACGACCAGGAACAGGTCCGTGCTCGGCAGGTTGCTCCAGAACCGGTCCGCGGTGATCGCGAACAGCGCGACCTCGCCGCCCTGCTCGCCGAAGCTCCGCGTCGCCAGCATCGGCGGGCCTTCGGCGTCGCGCACGCGCGCGACGACCGCCGCCTCGTGGCCCTCGGGCTCCTCGATCGTCAACCAGCGCTTCACCTGGATCCAGCTGCCCAGCACCAGCTGGAACAGCTCGGACACGCCGTCGCACATCGGGTGGTTGGCGGAGGCGAGGAACGCGGCCTCGGGCCGGTCCGGATCGCCGTCGATCTCGCCGATGGGCAGCGGCAGCGGGCCCTTGCCGTCACGCCACCAGAGCTCGTTGTAGCGCGGCGCGTCGACCAGCGAGCCCAGCGTGATCGCGAGGCCGCCGCCGGACATCACGAAGGCCTCGAGCCGCTCGGCCGCCTCTGTGGTCGGCGCCTGCACGTTGCAGAGCCAGACCATGTCGAACGCGCCGAGGTTGACCTCGTCGAACCCGGACTCGGAGACGACCTGCGCCTCGATGCCCGACTCCGGCACGTCGAGCGTGGCCTGCAGGAAGAACGTCTCGCCGTCGTCCTCGTCGGGCTCGCCGTCGACCAGCAGCACGCGGCTCTTGTCGCGCACCTGCAGCGCCAGCACCCGCCGGTCGTCGAACGGGAACGTGCCGCCCGGCTCGAGCGAAGCGACGACGCGGTGCGAGCCAGGCGCGTGGACCGTGTAGCCGAACGGCACCGTCACGCGCTCGCCGGGCGCGAGCTGCGGCACGTCGAGGCTGACGCTCGTGCTGCCGTCCACCTCGACGGAGATCGCCGTCGGCGTTGTCGGGTCGAGCCCGAAGTTCTTGACGTCGATGCCGAGGGTCACCGGCACCGACGCGATCGCCAGCCGGTCCTGCAGCCGCACGTCGACGACGGCCACGTTGTCGTGCTGGCCGCCGACGCCGATCACGGTGACGTGCTCACGCTCCTGGTCGAGCGCGCCGAGCGCCTTGTTGAGCGCGGGCCGCGGCTGGTCGTCCGCCGTCGACCAGTCCCACGCGCGGCGGTCGCCGACGACGTAGTACTCGGTCCGCGCGGCGTCCTTCATCTCTCTGCAGCGCCCGGCCGCTGCCTGCAGCGCTGCGCCGAGGTCCCCGGCGAGGTCGCCCACCACGAGCTCCTTGACGGCAGCGCCCGCGGTGCGGCCGAAGTTGCTGCCGATGCGCTGCGGGGTCACCGCCCACTTGTCGGGCTCGCTCGCGCGCACGATCGAGAACACGTCGCCCGAGCGCCGCTGCGCGAGGTCGTCGGCGAGCTGGCGGACCTTGTCCTGCGCTTTGGAGAACAGGTCCGCGCTGCCGCTGCGCTGCGTCATCGACGCGGTGTCGTCGAGGATCACGACGTGATGCGTGCGCGAGCCGAGCAGCGCACCGCCGCCGAGCTGCGGGCGGCTGACAAGCGCGACCAAGAGCAACACGGCGAGCACGCGCAGCAGCAGCACCAGCCACTGCTCCATGCGCAGCCGCTTGCGGTTGCGCTTCATCGCCTTGAGCAGGAACTCCATCGCCGCCCACGGCACCTTCTGGAACCGGCGGCGGTTGAGGATGTGGATGATCACCGGGACGGCCGCCAGCGGCAGCGCCCACAGCAGCAGGGGGTTGAGGAAGGCCAACCCGATCATCGCTTCGCTCCTGACATGCCGGCGTTAGGTGCTCTGTCAGCGCTGGAAGATGGGGGCGTAGGAGTAGGGGAGCTGCAGGATCGTGAGCGCGATCGCGGTCCCGTAGACGGTGCCGACGCCGTCACCCTGCCAGCTGCCGTCGTTGCGCTGCTGCTTGAGCAGCCACGCGCTCATCTGCTTGTAGTAGGCGTCCCAGTCCTCACCGCCGCGCTGGTAGAGCGCCTGGGCCCAGTAGAGGTGCGCGTAGTAGTGGTGGCCGGTGCTGTTGACCGACACCTTGATGTACTTCTTGCAGTATTGGACGGCCTTGTCGACGAACGGCTGGTCGTCGTAGACGCCCGCGTTGTAGAGCACCGCGACGCCGGCCGCCGTGATCGCCGGCCTGCCGTCGCCGCCCGAGCGCAGGCTGTAGCGGATGCTGCCGTCGCTGTTCTGGCAGCGCTTGATGTAGTCGACCGCCTTGTCGATCACCTTCTTGTCGCAGACGATGCCGGCCATCCGGCACGCGCGCAGCGCCTGGATCTGCGTCACCGTGACGCTGCCCTCGTCGCTGTTGGAGTCCGGCGTGTAGATCCAGCCGCCTGCCGACGACTGCGCCGATGCGATCAACCCGACGGCCTTGTCGAGCGCGCGCTTGAGCCGCTGCTGCTTGCGCAGGCCCTCCTCCATGCCGTAGACGCTCGCGAGGTAGAGCGTCGCGAAGCCGTGGCCGTACATGCTGCGGCCCTCTTCGGACG
>JBERSB010000457.1:0-4875 GCA_041236755.1 Luminiphilus sp.
ACGTGGGAGCGGCAGTCCCGCAACACGTCGGAGAACGCCCGGCGCTCGTTCGAGGTGGTCCGGCCCGAGCGTGGTCAGACCTGGCTGCTCGTCACCAGCGCGTTCCACATGGGCCGCGCGCTCGCGAGCTTCGAAGCCGCCGGCTGGCCGGCGATGACGCCCCATCCCGTCGACTACCGCACGGGCGCGTTCGCCCTTGGCATCGGCTGGAACCTCGCCGACAACGCCGAGAAGCTCAACCTCGCCACCAAGGAGTGGCTCGGGCGCCTCGTCTACGGCGTCACCGGTCGCTGACGAGGCGTAGGCTCGCATCGCGACAGCGAGGCGCGAGCCGCCCTGCCCACACCGCAATCCCCCATGCCACCGCTGCCCCAGCGCGCCGCGGCTCCGGGCGTGTCTTACGCACGATCGGAATCCAGGCGCGCGGCGCCCCCGGCCGAAGACCAAGGGGTATGCTCCACCGCGTGCACGGCGCCGCACCCCGCGCGCCAGCACAGCCCTGACGAATACGATGCTTGCCTACATCGGACCCGGCGGCGTTCTGTCCGCGATCGGATCGTTCCTGGCGCTCCTCGCCGCCGTCGTGCTCGCGCTGTTCGGCTTCGTCTGGTACCCGATCAAGCGCGTGATGCGCGCCCGTCGCGAGCGCCGGGACGTCGAAGGCGACGCCTCCTCGCGCGCCGGCTCCTGAGGTGACGGTCGCCGCAGCCCTGTTCCTGGTGCTGGGCTTCCTGGCGCTGCTGGCGGTGCTACGCGTGCCGTCCCGCGCGGGCGACGTCGTGTCGCGCTCGCGCCAGGCCGTAGCAGATCTTCGCAGCGCCACCAGGGACGAGCTCGAGAAGGAGCGGGCCGTGCAAGCGCACGCCAAGGCGCTGTTCGGCTCGTTCTTCGTGATCACGGCGCTGTCCGCCGTCGCGCTCGCCGCGCCGGCGGGCGTGGTATGGATGATGGCGGCGGCGGGGCTCGTCGACTTCGACGCGGCGCTCGACGCGACGCTGTCCTGGCCGGTCCTCGGCGGCGCCACGGTCGCCGGCCTCGCCGCCGTCTGGCTCCGCCGCAAGCCATGAGCTTCGCCGACAGCTACGGGGTCTTCGATCGGCTGCTGCACCGTTTCGCGTTCGCGACGACGTGGGCGCAGCGCGGCGTCGCGGACCTCGAGCAGAAGCTGTTCCGGCGCGAGCTCGACGCCGTCGACCCGGGCGCGCCGGTGTTCGTCACGGCGCTGCCGCGCGCCGGCACCACGATCCTGCTCGAGCTGCTCGCCGGCCTGGACGAGTTCGCGTCGCACCGCTACCGCGACATGCCGTTCGTGCTGACGCCGATGCTGTGGTCGCGCTTCGTCGGCAGCGGCGACCGCGACGCGGCGCCGCAGGAGCGCGCGCACGGCGACGGGATCCAGATCTCCCAGGACAGCCCCGAGGCGTTCGAGGAGATGCTCTGGCGCGCGTTCTGGAGGTCGCACTACCCGCGCGACCGCATCGCGCCCTGGTCGCGCTGCGACGAGCCGGAGTTCGTCGAGTTCCTGGTCGCGCACATGCGCAAGGTCATCGCGCTGCGCGCGCGCGAGAAGCCGGCGCGCCGCTACGTCTCGAAGAACAACCTCAACATCGCGCGCGTCCCGAGCCTGCTCGACGCGATCCCCGGAGCCGCCCTGATCGTGCCGCTCCGCGACCCCGTGCAGCACGCCTCCTCGCTGCTTCGCCAGCACCAGCGCTTCACGTCGATGCACGACGAGGACGCTTTCGCGCGGCGCTACATGGAAGGTGTCGGGCACTTCGACTTCGGCCGCAACCTCAAGCCGGTCGACTTCGACGGATGGATGACGGGCCGCGATGTCTCCGAAGCAGACGGCCTCGCCTTCTGGCTCGACTACTGGGTCGCTGCCTACCGTCACGTGCGCGCGCACGCTGGGCACGAGCGGCTGCTGCTGGTGCGCTTCGAGGCGCTCGACGACGACCGCACGCTGGATGCGATCGCCGGACACGCGGACATCGCGCCCGACCAGCTCCGCGCGCGCGCGGCGATCCTGAAGCCGCCCGCCCCGCGCGACGTCGACACCTCCGCTGTGCCCGCGAGCACGCTGGATGCGGCGCACGCGCTGCACGCAGAGCTGCAGCAGCTCGCGCCTGCGTGACGGCTGGATGGGAGCGCCGCTGCGATCCGATAGACTCCGGTGACCATGTCCGCCTCGCCCTCGCCGCCTGCCAAGGACCTGCTGCCGCGCGTCGCGTTCTTCGCGTCGTGCCTGTTCCTGGCCGGGCTCTCCGGGTTCTGCGCGGCGCGCTACCAGTGGTTCCCGTCGTCGCTGCTGTCGCCCGCGCTGGCGCACCTGGACGCCGACCCGCGGGACGCGCGCGACATGAGCGTCCACCACGTCCACGTCGCCAGGCACGACCTCGAGGGCGTGCGCACCTACGGCGACGCGCCGCCGCGCGAAGCCGTGATGCTGGTCACGGGCTTCTGGCCGGACCGCGACGGGAGGCCCGGCGCGCGGGTGATCGACCGCGCGGGCGCGACCCTGCACCACTGGGACATCGATCCAGCCGCCCTGTGGCCGTCGTCGCCGCACACGGACTCGGGCGCGGGCCTGTTCAACGTCCCGACCAACTACATCCACGGCAGCTACCTGTTCGAGAACGGCGACCTGCTGTTCAACATCGAGTTCCTCGGCCTCGCCCGCATCCGCTCGAACGGGGAGGTCGTCTGGCGGCTCGACCTGCGCACCCACCACTCGGTCGCTCGCGACGACGACGGCAACTTCTGGGTCTGCATGGTCCGCTGGATCGAGACCGAGGCGCAGCGTGCCGGCCGCTTCAAGGGCCTCGAGCTGCCGCTCGCCGAAGACTGCGTGGTCAAGGTGTCCCCCGACGGCGAGGTGCTCCAGACCGTCAGCATGCTCGAGACCGTCTACGACTCGGACATGCGCGAGCTGTTGTGGAAGATCGGCGCCGTCCAGCACGGCGACGCGCTGCACCTCAACGACGTCGAGCCGCTCTCCGCCTCGATGGCCGACCAGTACCCGCTCTTCGACGCCGGAGACCTCGTCGTCTCGCTGCGCCACATCGACGCGGTCTTCGTGTTCGACCCCGGCACCCGCGAGGTCAAGTGGTCGGCGCACGAGCCGTTCATGCGCCAGCACGACCCGGACTTCATCGGGGACGGCTGGATCTCGGTGTTCGACAACCGCAACGACCCGTCGCCGGACGGCAGCGTGCTCGGCGGCAGCCGCCTGTGGCTGCTGCGTCCCCACACCGGCGAGCAGCGCTTGGTCTATCCCGACCCAGAGGCGACCAGCGACCACGAGCGGCCCTTCTACACCAACATCGGCGGCAAGGCGCAGCGCTTCGACGACGGGCACTGGCTGCTGACCGAGGCGCAGTACGGACGCATCTTCGAGATCGACCCCGACGGCAACACCGTCTGGGAGTGGGGCTGCGCGCGGCGTCCCGACGGCCGCACGATCTCCGAGATGCTCGAGGGCACGAGCTACCCGTTCTCCGCATCAGCCGTCCGGAGCTGGCCCGACCCGCCCGAGTCCGCCTCGGCGACCGTGCAGGCCCCCGTAGAAGCAGCCAGCGCCGCCGACGCCGAGCGCCTCGAGACGGTCCTGCTCGGCGCGTGGGGCGTCGATCCGAGCGAGCTGCGCGCAGAGATCGCGCGCGCCGCCGCGCGCGGTGAGCTCGCGAAGTCGATGGCCAAGGCGCGCGCCGCGCAGACCCGCGACATCTCGCTGCAGTTCCGCCCCGACGGCAGCGTGGAGCTGCGCGGCGGCGGCATGGACGGCGACGGCCGCTACCGCGTCGACAAGGCCAAGGGCCGCACGATCACGGTCACGATCACCGGTGCTGAGAAGATCCCCGGGACGCTGACGTTCACCATCGTGGACGACGACCACGTCCGCATGAGCGACCTCGGACAGGCCTGGGAGCTGGCGCTGACGCGCAAGTAGCCCGCGGCCATCGCGCGCGCATGCCCGTCACTCCTCGGCGGCCACCCGCGGCTTGCTGAAGTCGAAGGCCCAGGCCGCCGCCAGCGCGAACAGCGCCGCCGACGCGCCCAGGATCGCCTTGGGGTAGGGGTCGGCGACCAGCGCGATCCGCAGGAACACCGTCACCACGGCGAACGCGAAGTTGCGGAACACGATCCGGTAGTCGCGGGTCACGTGGAACGACGCGAGCACGAGCAGCACGTCCGAGAACACCAAGACCGTGAAGAACACGACGAAGAAGTCCAGCGGCAGCGGCGCGTTCGGCTGGTCGAGCGTCAGCGAGCGGAAGCCGAACAGCAATCCCGTCACACCGAACGCGCCCAGCAAGAGCAGGCAGACGCCCTTCTTGAACGACACGAACTGCGCGACGTCCTCGGTGTCCGTCGAGATCGGGCTGTGTCGCTGCAACCGGTAGTAGAGCACGATCGCGACGAAGACCACGAGCGCGCCACCGGCGAGCGCCCCCATCTGCAGCAGCACCTCGGTCGCGCCCCCGATGTCGATCGGCTCCGGCAACCGCGCGAGCTCGTCGAACGTCTTGCGGATCATGATCAGCGAGAAGATCTCGAGCTGCTTGCCGAGCGCGTTCGCGACCGACTGCGCGAGCGAGAAGATCAGGTCGAGGATTTCGATGATCAGCAGCAGCGTGAACACCCACGCGATCGCAGCGAGGTGGTTGACGGGCAGCGGCTTGCCGAGCATCTCGGGCATCCAGCCCTGGCGCGCCGCCTCGATGCACAGGATCGCCACGAAGAACGCGCCCGTCAGCGACCAGCCGATCGCGCGCCGCGTGCGCGGCCGGTGCCATCGCTCTTGCAGGCCCTCGAAGACGCGTTCGTGGAATCGGCGCTTGTGCATGGCGTCACGGGCTGCGCCCGACGCCGGGC
>JBERSB010000458.1:0-4136 GCA_041236755.1 Luminiphilus sp.
AGCGTGGGCGACGAATGGCGCCAGCAGCTGCGCCGAGAGGTCCGCGCACCTCGCTGACGGCTCGTCGCAGGCATGCTGCGCTACTCGGGGTCGAGCGGCGCGCGCACGAGCTGCACGAACCGGTAGACGCCGTAGCCCACGAGACCGAGCAAGAGTGCTGGGATCAGCAGCCGTCCCATGCCGCGCAGCCACAGCAGCACCGCGAACGCAGCGAAGACGAACCCGAGGAAGTAGGCGCTGCCGAGGCTCAGCCCAGGCGTGCTGCCCCGGGCGCCGCTCATGCGTGCGGGCCGAGCACCGGCTGTAGGTCGCGGAAGCCCTGGCGCACGCCGTCCTGCCAGGGCCAGCGCTTCTCCTTGTCCGGCCAGACGAGCTGCACGCAGCCGAACGCAGCGCCTTCGTAGGCCCAGCTCGCGCCGCCCAGGAGCGCCTGCGCGCGGTCGTCGGGGACGTCCACGAAGCGCGCCGCGAACCCGACCAACAGACCCTCGTGCTTCTCGCCGTGCGCGAACCGCGCGCCTGCTGCGCACTGCTCGACCACCTGCGCCAGCAGCGCGTCGGCCGCGTCGACGTCGAGGCCGAACACGATCACCTCAGGCTGCTCGAAGTGGTGCCAGAGCCCGATCGTGTACGAGAACTCCGGCGCGCCGTCGTCCGCTGTCACGTGCATCACGTGCGCATGGTGCTCGGCGATGTTCTGCAGGACCTCGCGGCCCGCCTCGGTGAGGTCGTCGGTGAGGGCTCGCACGGCTACATCCGGAAGACCGGCGCGCGCCAGTCGGGGATCGGTTGGTTGAGGCTCGCCGAGAACGCCAGCGCCAGCGCGCTGCGCGTCTGGCGCGGGTCGACCACGCCGTCGTCCCAGAGCCGCGCGGTCGCGTAGAGCGGGTGCCCCTCGGTCTCGTACTTCTCGAGGATCGGCGCCTTGAGCTCGGCCTCCTGCTGCTCGGACAACTGCTGCCCCTTGGCCTCGAGCTGGTCCTTCTTGACCTGCGCGAGCACGCCCGCGGCCTGCTCGCCACCCATCACGGAGATCCGCGAGTTCGGCCAGGTGAACAGGAAGCGCGGCGCGTAGGCGCGCCCGCACATGCCGTAGTTGCCGGCGCCGAACGAGCCGCCGATCAGCACCGTGATCTTCGGGACCTGCGCGGTCGCGACCGCCTGCACCATCTTGGCGCCGTCCTTGGCGATGCCGCCGGTCTCGTACTTCTTGCCGACCATGAAGCCGGTGATGTTCTGCAGGAACAGCAGCGGGACCTTCCGCTGGTTGCAGAGCTCGACGAAGTGCGCCGCCTTCTGCGCGCTCTCCGAGAACAGGATGCCGTTGTTGGCGACGACGCCGACAGGCATGCCGTGCAGATGCGCGAAGCCGCAGACCAGCGTGTTGCCGTAGCGCTGCTTGAACTCGTGGAACCGGCTGCCGTCGACGAGGCGCGCGATCACCTCGCGCACGTCGTAGGGCGTGCGCGTGTCCCTGGGCAGCACGCCGAGCAGCTCCTCGGGGTCGTACGCCGGGTCCTCCGGGGCCTGCATCGCGAGCTGGTCGGGCTTGACCGTGTTGAGGTGGGCGACGATCGACCGCGTCATCTCCAGCGCCCGCGGCTCGTCGTCGGCGAAGTGGTCGGCGACGCCGCTGAGGCGCGTGTGCACGTCGGCGCCGCCCAGGTCCTCGGCAGAGACCACCTCGCCGGTCGCCGCCTTCACCAGCGGCGGGCCGCCGAGGAAGATCGTGCCGTTGCCCTTCACGATGACGCTCTCGTCGCTCATCGCCGGCACGTAGGCGCCGCCGGCGGTGCAGGAGCCCAGCACGCAAGCGACCTGCGGGATGCGCCGAGCGGACATCTGGGCCTGGTTGTAGAAGATCCGCCCGAAGTGGTCACGGTCGGGGAACACCTCGTCCTGCAGCGGCAGGAACGCGCCGCCCGAGTCGACCAGGTAGATGCACGGCAGGTTGTTCTCGAGCGCGACCTCCTGGGCGCGCACGTGCTTCTTGACCGTCATCGGGAAGTAGGTCCCGCCCTTCACGGTCGCGTCGTTGGCGACGATCATCACCTCGCGGCCCTCGACGAGGCCGACGCCGGTCACGATCCCCGCCGACGGCGCAGCGCCGCCGTAGAGGCCGTGCGCGGCCAGCGGCGACAGCTCCAGGAACGGCGCGCCCGGGTCGAGGATCTTGTCGACGCGCTCCCGCGCCAGCAACTTGCCGCGCTTGTGGTGGCGCGCGCAGGCCTCTTCGCCGCCGCCCTGCTTGGCCGCGTCGACGTGCGCACGCAGCTCCTCGATCGTCTCGAGGTGGTGATCGCGGTTCTCGCGGAATTCCGGCGAGCTCGGCTTGGCTTGGCTGTGCAGGACGTCGGTCATCGTGCGGTGTCCAGGCGGACACGATAGCCGTCGGCACGTGGAAGCCCAGCGCCGAAGACGCGGCGCGCCCAGAGATCGGCGGCGGCGCCGCGGCTCACCGGACGACGCGGAGCGCGACGAGCGCGAGCAGCCTCAGGTGGTCCATGACCACACCGAAGACGCGCATCTTGGAGAAGCCCAGCAGCCGCGCCTCGAGCGTGCACGGGTGCTCGGCGACGCGGCCCCCGCGGCGCAGCACGCGCACCAGCAGCTCGGCCGTGCCGAGGAAACCTTCGTTCGCGATCGGGATGTGCACGACCGCGTTGCGCCGATAGACGCGGAAGCAGCTCGTCCAGGTCCGTAGCCGCCGCAGCAGCAGCAGCTGGTAGGCCCGCGACAGCGTGCGCGAGAGGAACAGGCGCCAGCCCGGCACGTTGCGCACGTCGCCCGCGGGGTGGTAGGGCGAGGCCGTCACCACGTCCGCAGCGTCGAGCAGCGGCACCATGTGACGCAGCTCGAGCGGGTCGTAGGAGAGGTCGCCGTCGATCGACGCGACCAGCTGGGCGTCGGTCGCCTGCATGCCTGTTCGGATCGCCGCGGCCACCCCGCGGTTCACGCCGTGCTTGACCAGCCGGACGCGCTGCTGGTTGCGCGCGAGGCGCGCCAGCAGCGACCAGGTCTCGTCCGTGCTGCCGTCGTCGACGAGCACGAACTCGCAGTCGACGAGGTCGGACAGGGCACGGCCCAGCAGCTCCAGCTCGACCAGGAGCGAGGGCACGCCTTCGGCCTCGTTCATCAGCGGGACGACGACCGCGAGCCGCGGCGCCGACGACGCGGCCTCGGACTCGGGTGCTTGCTCCCGCGTCGGCTGTGGTCCGACGGGCGCTGGTTCGAGCTGCATGGCCGAAGCGATCGGGCCGCCCGAGTCGGCGGCGAGCTGCCGCAGCCGGCCCGCAGCGCCCTGTTGTCTGGCTTCGTGGGCCTCGCGCAGCTCCCGCGGCAGTCCGGTCAGCCGCGGCTGCTCCCGGTCGAGCTGCCACGCAGCGAACCACGCCACACAGAGCCCGCCGCCGTCGAGCGACCGCGCACGCGGAGTCTCCCCGCGCACCGGAGTCGCGTCGTAGACGAAGCCCAGCTCGCGCAGCACGGGGTGCCACCACCGCTCCTCTTCGCCCTCGCCGACCGACCACGCCGCGGCGAACCCCTGCACGCCGCGCCCGATTGCAGCCTCGAGCGCGGCGCGCTCTTCGTGCCACGCCCGCCGGTAGCCGTCACGATCCGCCTCCGAAACCTCGTCGAGAGGCGCCGACGTCCGCACGGAGAGCGCGACCTCGTGGCCGGCGTCCTGCAGGGAGGCCAGCAGCTCGGGCGCGCGGAACGCGACCGTCGCAGGCACGAAGAAGGTCGCGCGCGCGCCGACTTCGAGCAGCTCCGTCGCGGCCGCGCGCAGCGCGTCGTCGGCGCGCATCGGCAGGCGCCGCCAGTGACGGCTCGAGACGTGCCCCCGCCACGCTTCGTCGACGAACCACTCACTGGCGTCGATGGCGAGCGGCGGCGGGCTGGTCACGGCGTCGGTTGTAACGGGACTCCGACGACCAGACCACGCGTCGCTTGCGCGCGTCTCGACCCTCGCGGCTCGGCGCCCGACTCCGAGCGGGAAACGGCGTCACGCGGCGGATAGCTTGCTCGTCGATGAGGACCGGTCACCTCGTTGCCCCGCGGCGGTCGGGGTATGCGATCGCGCTCGCTCTGGCAGCGTGTGCGACGAGCCGCGGCGAGGCGGACGACCTGCGACC
>JBERSB010000459.1:0-8464 GCA_041236755.1 Luminiphilus sp.
GCGATCCGCGAGCGCAACCGCAAGATCGACGGCATGGCCGAGCGCATCCGCCGCCACGTGCCGGTCCTCGACGAGAAGCTGCTCAGCGGCGACGTCAACACGATCGAGCGCCAACAGGGCCACGCCGAGGTGCTGCTCGGCGCGCTGATCTCCGGGCTGACCAACGTGGTCGCCTTCACGGTCGACGAGCTGGGCCACATCTACACCGGCATCGACGGCATCGAGGGCGAGAAGGTCAACATGCACGACGTCGGCCACAACAAGTCGTTCGGCGGCGTGGCCGCACCCGAGATCCGCGCGCGCGCGCGCACCCATCACATGCGGCTGATGGACACGATCGTCAGCCGCCTCAAGGCCGTTCCCGAAGGGGACGGCTCGATGTTCGACAACACGTTCGTCTGCTACTTCCCCGACGGCGGGGAAACGCACCACAGCCACGGCACGGAGTTCCCGTTCGTGGTGCTCGCGGGCAAGAACGCCAAGGTGCAGCTCGGCCGGCGCTACATCCGCCTTCCCAACTACGGCGAGCCCGGCCACAAGACGCTCGGCAACTGGTACACCACGCTGCTCAACGCCTACGGCAACCCGGTCGAGCACTTCGGCGCCGTGGACACCGGCCTCGACAAGTTCGGGATCGACCAGCGCGGCCCGATCGAGTCGTTCCTGAGCTAGTCCGCGAGCCCGGCGCGCTGCAGCCGGTCGGCGACCGCGCGCCAATCGGGCGCCGAAGGCAGGCGCTCGACGAACGCCACCGTACAGCCGCTCGACGCCACCCGGTGCAGCGCCGCGTAGAGCTCTCGGGCGAAGCCGGCCGCGTCGACGGGCAGCACGTCACAGTGCCTCGCGTCCGCAGCGCCGCGCGCGTCGCCCCGCGCGACGACCGCGAAGGCCTCGTCGGTCTCGGGGAGCGCGAGCGCGCCGTCCGCACCGCGGCCGACCGCGACCAGCGGCACACCGGGCGCGTAGTGGCGCTCGATCCGCCCGGGCGCGCGCCGCGCCGGGCCGTCGTCTTCGTCGGCGGACGCTTCGACCACGCAGAACCCGGCGGCCTCGAGCTGGGACCGCGCGACGCCGCCGTGCCGCAGCAGCACGAGGCGCTCGCCGCCGGCACCGTCGGGTTCGAGCGCCACCACGGTGGACTCGATCCCCACGGTCGTCGGCCCGCCGTCGACCACGGCGTCGATGCGGTCGCCGAGCTGATCGAGCACGTGCTGCGCCGTCGTCGGCGAGACCTGCGTGAACGGATTCGCGCTGGGCGCTGCGAGCGGCACGTCGGCCGCGGCGATCAGCGCGCGCGCCACGGGGTGCGCGGGCACGCGCACCCCGACCGTGTCGAGGCCGCCCGTCACCACGTCCGGGACCACGTCGCGTCGCGGCAGGACGATCGTCAAGGGCCCCGGCCAGAAGCGCTCGGCGAGCATCTGCGCCGTCTCCGAAAACTCCCGCGCGACCTCGCCGACGCGCTCTGGCCGGTCCAAGTGCACGATCAGCGGGTTGAACGACGGCCGCGCCTTGGCCCGGAAGACGCGGCACACCGCCGCCTCGTCGAGCGCGTTCGCGCCTAGCCCGTAGACGGTCTCGGTCGGGAAGGCCACCAGCCCGCCGTCGCGCAGCCACGCCCCCGCCTCGCGCAGCTGTGCGGCGAGCGCGTCGGGCTCCACCGAGTCGACGGCCACGCGTCGCACCGACGGCTGCTGGTGGTCAGGAGACATGGGGAGAATCTCAGCGGTCTCGCTGGAGCGACGCAACGACCTCGCGCGCAACAGCTACTTCTGGGGCTGGCACCACATGCGGTACGGGTCGTCCAGCCGCTCCATCTCGGCGAGCAGCAGCGCCTCCAGGTGCGCGCGCTGCTGCGCGAAGCGTGGGTCGTCGGCGAGATCGACCTGGCCGCGCTGCGGCTCGTTGTGCGTGAGCGCCCGCACGACGTCGACCGCGTGCTGCTCCAACAGCTCGTGGGGGTTGGTCTTCAGGTCGAACAGCTGCGTCTTGCGGACCGACCCGTCGAGCACGTCGTATTGGATCAGCTTCCAGTCCCCGTGGCGCACGCAGCGCATCCCAGGCTTGGTGCCGCCGGCGTAGACGCCGTAGAGCACGTCGCGTGAGACGTCGCGTTCGCGGCTGAGGACGGGGCGCATGCTCACGCCCTCGACGGTCTCGGGCGGCGTGATCCCCGCGTAGTCGCAGAGCGTCGGCAGCAGGTCGAGCAGGTAGACGTTGCCGCGCACGCGCGCTCCAGCGGGGACGCCGGGGCCCTTGACCACCATCGGCACCCGCCAGGTGTGCTCGTAGAGGTTCTGCTTGCCCTGCAGACCGTGGCGGCCGATCGCCATGCCGTGATCGGCCGTGTAGACGATGATGGTGTCGTCGAGCTCCCCCATAGCCCGGAGCTGCTCGAGCACGCGGCCGATCTGCGCGTCGATGTTCTCGTTGCACGCGAACTGCCGTCCGAGTTCGTTGCGGATCGTCGCTTCGTCGCGGCGGCGCTTGACGCCCTGCACGTTGACCTCGTCGCGCAGGCCCGGGTGGCCGTGATGGAACGGGTGCGCCGGCAGGTAGTTCGGCGGCAGCGGCGGCGCGTGCTCGGACGGCGGCCCCTGCGGGCCCTGGTTGTCGCACCCGTAGCGCTCCAGCAGCTCTTCGGGAGCCCAGCGCGGGTCGTGCGGGTGCGAGAACCCGAGGTAGATCAGGAACGGGTCCTCGTCGTCGGTGCGCTCGCGCTCGGCGAGGTAGTCGAGCACGCGCTCGGCGTGCCACGGCGAGCCGTTCTGCGCGTCCGCCTTGCGGCAGGTCTTGTCGTGCACGACCGTGAACTGCGCGTTGGCCGCCGGGTAGCTGTTGCCACGCTTGCACGTGCGCATGGTGTCGTAGCCCGCCCGGTTGAACACCGCGGCCAGGGTCTGCGACGCGAGGTCCTCGGGGCAGTTGGGGTTGCGCTTCTCGCCGCGGATCCCGCGCTTGGGGAGGTGCCAGACCGTGCGCCCGCTCATGATCATGTGGCGCGACGGCGTGCAAACGGCACCCGACCAGGAGCCCATCTGGTAGGCGCCGTCGACGACCGTGCCCTCAGCAGCGAGCGCGTCGATCACGGGCGTGCGGCACGGCGAGCCCTCGTCGTAGATCTTGAGGTCGAACGGCGACTGGTCGTCGACCACGATCAGCAGGATGTTCGGCCGCGACTGCGCCGCGAGCGGCGCGGAGAGCAGCGCGAACAGGGAAACGAGGGCGCAGATGTGCATGGGCGCGGGCGTTGCAGGAGACTGAGCGGCGTCATCCTCGCATCGTTCGCCACATGAAGCACGCCATCCTCCCCTTCTCGCTGCTCGCCGTTGTCGCGACGTTCGGGCTCGCGGCCGCGGGCCTCGCGCAGCGGCCCAACGTGGTGCTCGTGATCACCGACGACCAGGGCTACGGCGACCTGGGCGCGCACGGCAACACCAAGATCAAGACCCCCAACCTGGACGCGCTCTACGAGGAGTCGGTGCGCTTGACCGACTACCACGTCGACCCGACCTGCTCGCCGACGCGCAGCGCGCTGATGAGCGGGCGCTACTCGACGCGCACCGGGGTGTGGCACACGATCATGGGGCGCTCGCTGATGGCGGCCGAGGAGACCACGCTCGCCGAGCGCTTCGCCGCCAACGGCTACCGGACGGGCATGTTCGGCAAGTGGCACCTGGGCGACAACGCGCCGTGCCGGCCGCAGGACCAGGGCTTCGAGCACGTGGTCTGGCACCACGGGGGCGGCGTCGGCCAGGGACCCGACTACTGGGGCAACGACTACTTCGACGACACCTACGAGGTGAACGGCGCGTGGCGCAAGTTCGACGGCTACTGCACCGACGTGTGGTTCGAGCAGGCGACCGAGTTCATCACGCGTGAGGACGCGCGCCCGTTCTTCGTCTACCTGTCGACCAACGCGCCGCACGGACCCTACCTCGTCGACGCTTCGTACTCGGAGCCCTACGAACGCGCGGGTGTGCCGAAGACGATGGCGAAGTTCTACGGGATGATCACCAACATCGACGAGAACGTCGGCAGGCTGCGCAAGCTGCTCAAGGACACCGGGCTCGCCGAGAACACGGTGTTCGTCTTCACGACCGACAACGGCACGGCGGCCGGCGAGGCGAAGCGCAAGCAGGAGGCCGGCAAGTGGCAGGGTTTCAACGCTGGCATGCGCGGCAAGAAGGGCTCGGAGTACGACGGCGGCCACCGCGTGCCCTTCTTCGTGCACTGGCCCAAGGGCGGCGTCGGCGGCGGCAGGGACATCGGCGCGCTGGCGGCGCACGTCGACGTGATGCCGACCCTGACCGAGCTCTGTGGGCTGAAGTCCGTGCCCGCCGTCCAAGGCGACGGCGCGTCCTTCGCAGGCGCGCTTCGCGGAACGGAGCCCGCGCCGATGTACGGACGCACCCTGTTCGTGCACTCCCAGCGCGTCGAGCATCCGCGCAAGTGGCGGAAGTCCGCGGTGATGACCCAACGCTGGCGGCTGGTGAACGGCGAGCAGCTGTTCGACATGCGGCTCGATCCCGGGCAACGCGACGACGTCGCGGCCGCCAACGAGGAGGTCGTAGCGAGGCTACGCGAGGCCTACGAGGACTGGTGGCGCACGCTGGAGCCGACCTTCGACCAGTACGTGCGCATCGACCTGGGCGGCGTGCAGAACCCGACGCACATGATGTCGCACGACTGGCACACCGAGGACAAGGGCACGCCGTGGCACCAGAACCACGTGCGCAACGGCTACGTGTCGAACGGGCCCTGGGCCGTCGACGTCGCCGCAGCTGGCCGCTACCGCGTCACCCTGCGGCGGTGGCCGGCGATCGAGGCGCGCGCGATGGACTGCGTCGAAGCGTCGATCGAGATCGGCGACGTGCGGGCGAAGCAGGAGGTCGCGCCAGGAGACGAGAGCGCGAGCTTTGAGGTTACGCTCCCTGCTGGACCGGCCATGCTCCTCACCAGGCTCCGCCGCGCCGACGGCAAGGAGCACGGCGCCTACTTCGCCGAGGTCGAACGACTCGACTGAGGGCGCGGACCTGCGCGGGGCTCAGCGCCCCTGCAGCTGCTGCGCGACGATGCGCGCCTGCTCGTTGTCGGGGTCGATGCGGCGCGCCTCGGCGGCGCTCTTGCGCGCGGCGTCCAGGTCACCGAGCTCGGCCTGTGCGACCGCCAGCGTGACGAGCGCCGGCACGAAGCCCGGGCGTGCCTCCAGGCTGGCGTCCAGGTGCAGCTTGCCCGACGCGAACTGACGCCACTGCACCAGCTGCCGACCCAGCAGGAACTGCGCGGACGCGTCGCCGCGGTTGCGGTTGACGAGCCGGACCGCGGCTTCGAAGTAGGCCTTCACGCGCTGCTGGTCGCTCTGCGGGATCGCCGTCGCCAGCCCCAGGAGCCGCTCGGTGCCCGCCGCGACGCCGCCTTGTACCTGGGCGAGGTGGTCGTCGCCCCCTTCTTGCACTCCCTGCGCAAGCAAGAGCACACCGAGGTTGAGGTGCGCGTCCGTGTGGGAGCGGTCGTGCCGCTCGCACTCCAGCGCGCGCTGGTAGGCAGCGCGCGCGCTGGCGAGGTCGCCCTGCAGCTCGAGGGCCGCGCCGCGCAGCACGTGCGTCGGCCCGAACTCGGGGTTGAGCTCGGCGGCGCGCGCGTAGCGGTCGAGCGCCTCGTCGAGCCGCCGTTCGCGCGTCAGCTGCAGCGCGAACTCCGACTGGCTGTAGAAGTCGCCGGGCGCGATCTCGGCGAGCTTGGCGGCGCGCTCTCGCTCCGACACCGGCGCCGCCATCGCGACCAGCAGCGCCAGCGGCGCGAAGAACGCGAGCCACGCAGCGCCGTGCCGAAGCCCCGGGACCACGGCCGCCCGCAGCCCCTGCTGGATGCCGAGGTCTTCTCCGAGCGCGCTCTCGCGCGCCTTCCAGATGAAGCCGTCGTAGTAGTAGTGCAGCAGCGCCAGCGTCACGAAGACGCCGATCCAGACGTCGCGCGACGAGCCCGTCGCGAAGCTGTGGCGCCCGAACGCGTCGACGCCGCCGAGCGCGACCATGACGCCGACGAAGCCCGCGGCCGCCAGCCACGTCGGCCGGAACATCGCGCGCATCCAGGCGGCGACGCCGGGCCGCCGGCTGCGGCCCTGGCAAGTGATCCAGGTGATCGCGAAGTACTGGATGTCGTGGAACAGCTCGTAGAGCACGTGCGCGATCAGCACGTTGGGCAGCCACGCGAACGCGAACCAGTAGTAGCCGATCGTCGTGACGTGCATGAGCTGCTTCTGCCAGCTCCAGGCGCGCCCGGCTGCGATCGTCGCGACGAGGTTGCCCAGGTACGCGACGACGACGACCGCCACCACGACCCCGACGACGGTCTGCAACGCCGCGACGGTCTCCCCGCTCGGCAGCGCGATGCCGGCGTCCAGCGCGAGCTTGCCGAACGTCGCCACCGCGCCGTCGGTCAGCGTCGCGGTCCCGACGAAGCCCGCGATCACCAGGGCCTTGTCGAGCAGCGCGGTCCGCGCGTCGAACGAGCCGACCTTGATGTCGTAGATGCGCGCGAAGCCGAACGCCTGCGCGAGCCAGTGCCAGAACGCCCACGCCGTGACGACGACCATCAGCTGCGCGCCCCAGCCGGCGACGAACATGCCGACGCACGTGGCGAGCAGCACGATCGGCGCGACGACGAAGCGCGACCGGAAGCGCGCGAACAGGTCCAGGTCCCCGTAGGCGCGCACGAACGTCGCGAAGTAGTGGCCGGTCGCCGTCAGCAGGATCAGCTGCGACATCAGCGGCGCGCCCCACTCGTCCTTCGCCAGCGTCACCACCGGCCACGTCAGCGCCGGCACCCCCAGGATCAGGAGGAAGTCGAAGGCAGGCGACCGGAACCAGGGCGAGGCGGTCGGTGCTGGTGCGGTGGCGCTGGTCATGGAGCCGAGGGGCTCCTTGAGCATAGCCCGTCAGCAGCGAGGCGCAGAGGATCGACGCTCAGCGCGGGACGGCGTGCAATGTGTACCACGCGTCGCGGTTGGCGAGCGGCGCGCCGTCCTTGCCCGCCACGTCCACCGCGAGGTGGTAGACGTAGCCCGGCACGAGCGGCAGGTCCAAGTTCGCGGTGCGACCGCTGCGATCGAGCGTGACGGCGCGGACGGGAACGTCCCCCTTGTCGAGCTTCGGGGAGCCGTAGCCCGGGTAGTGCTTGTAGCGCCATCGACGCACGCTGTAGCGCGCAGGCGCGCGCGCCTGCTCGGCGTCGGCCGGCGCCGTGAAGTGCACCACGAACCCGCTCGGGCTCACGGCGACGCGCTCGAGCTCGAAGGGCACGGTGTCGCCGTCCCAGACCACACGCTGCAGGCCGAACTTCGCGGGACCGCGCGACCCCCAGCCGCGGCCGGTCTGCCCCACCCAGAGGCTGCCGTCCGCGGCGAAGCGCGCGCGCACGATGCCGCTCTGCAGGTGGTCGACGAAGTTGATCGCGCACCCCTGGTAGCGGCCGTCAATGCGCTCGAGCACGATGCGGAAGAGGTTCGACCGGGTCTGGTCGCCGCAGAACAGCTGGCCTTCGAACGGTCCGAACTTGCCGCCGGTCGCGTCGAGCCCAGGCTCGCCGGGGGAGTTCGCGAGGTCGCCGTGCGGGAACCAGACGGCCGGCGCGCGCCGCAGCTGGCCGTACTTCTCGACCGGGATCTCGTTGAGGTCGCGGCCCGCGTAGTCCGGGTCGTCGGTCAGCGACGACGGGTGGCCGTGGAAGTCGCCGCGGTCCATGACGTGCAGGCACGAGGTCGCGACCCAGTCACCCTGGTTGTCGGTGCTGAGCAGCTCGCCGTTCGGACCCCAGCCCAGGCCCGCCGGCGAGCGCAGGCCGCTGGACCACGGCTCGAACGCGCCGTCGGGCGTGACGCGGAACGACCAGCCGCGGTACTCGGCGGCGCGGCCCATCTTGCAGTCGTGCACGCGCGCGACGTCCCACTTGTCGCTGCCCGCCCAGCCGGGCCAGCTGAGGCTGGTGTTGAGCGTGCCGTAGAAGTTGCCTTCGGCGTCGCGGACGAGCCCGTAGGCGTACTCGTGGTAGTTGTCGGTCAGCCCCCAGTCGGCGCAGACCGTGCGGTAGCGGTCGGCGCGGCCGTCACCGTCTTCGTCGATGAGCTCGGTCAGCTCCGGGCGCTGCATGCAGAACACCTGGCTCGTGCGCGGGTCGACGTAGACCCCGAGCGGCTCGTGCAGACCGTCGGCGAACAGGCGCCACGCGCCGCCGCCGTATGTCCAGACCTGCCCCTCCCGCGTGCTGACGAACAGGCGGCCGTCGGGCGCGAACGAGAGCCCGCCGACGCCGAACGCCTGGCCCTTTGGCGTCTCGATGGTCTCGACCGTGTAGCCGGCAGGGATGACCGCGGGCTGCTGCGCGGCGAGGAACGGCGCCGCGCACGCGGCAACGGACAGCGAGATCGTGGCGCGCATCATCGGACCCCCTCCGTGCTCTGGAT
>JBERSB010000460.1:0-5833 GCA_041236755.1 Luminiphilus sp.
GCATCGGCTCGCCGCCCTTGAACACGAGCCGGTCGAGCCACGTAAGGTCGACGCTCCGCAGCGTCTCGAGCAGCAACTCCTGGTCTGGGAGCACGACCGGACCGCCGTCGCCTTCGGCCGAGATCCGCAGCGTGGCGAAGCGCCCGGCGAACGGCAGCTGCACTTCGTCGAGGAAGCGGGGCTGCACCTGCCGCAGCAGCACGTCGACTTCGGCCCCCTCGCTCAGCTCGAGGTCCATCTGCAGGTCGAAGTCCCCCCACAGCTGCGGCAGGAAGAACCAGCGGTCCTCGGTGACCTCCTTGCTCTGCGAGAGGTGGAACGGCTGCGCCACCACCTCCTGCTCGCACAGCTGCACGAGCCCCTTGGGCGTGACGCGCGCGAGCGACCAGCCAGCAGTGGCGCCGCAGAGGAGCAGGATGGCCAGCGCGACTCGCATGCGGGCGCGATCCTACGGCCAGCGCGTGCTGGCGACGAGACGTTCGGCGATCTACCCTGCCGACGTGGACGCCCGCGAATGGACCGCCGAACGCGCTGTGCTGCACGACGTCGTGCGGGCGAGCACGCGCGTCGTCTCAGAAGGCGGCGCAGTCGTCGCCGTCGAACAGGCAGCGGCGCGCGCGGACGGCGGCGTGCCGCCCGGTTCCGCGCTCGCGGGCACGCTGCTGCCGGGCTTCGTCGACCTGCAGGTCAACGGTGCGGGCGGCCGCCGCGTCGACGAGGCCACCCCCGACGCCCTGCAAGCGGTCGCCGACGCGGTCTGGGCAGGCGGCGCCGTCGCGTTCCTGCCGACGTTGATCACCGCGCCCTGGAGCGACCTGCTGCAACAGGTGCGAGACGTCGCGGCGTGGTGCCGCGCATGGTCGGGGCGCGGCGCCGAGCCGCTCGGGCTGCACGTCGAAGGGCCGTTCTTGACCGCGGCCGGCGCGCACGACGCGGACTGCCTGGTCGCGCCGACCCCGGCGCGCATCGACGAGCTGCTCGCCGCCGCGGGCGGCACCAAGCTCCTGGTGACGCTCGCCAACGCCGCCGAAGGCGCGGCCGAGGCCACCGAGCGGCTGGTCGCGGCCGGCGCGACCGTGTCGCTGGGGCACTGCGAACAGAGCGACGGCTTCGCCGCGTGCGTGGACGCGGGCGCGACCGCCGTGACCCACCTGTTCAACGTCATGGGCCGCATGCACCACCGCGAACCGGGCCTCGCCGCGCTGGCGCTGGACGACGATCGGGTGACCTGCCCCGTGATCGCCGACGGCGTGCACGTCGCGCCGACGATGGTGCGCCACGCGTTCCGCATCCTGGGCCCGTCCCGGATGGCGCTCGTCACCGACGCCGTCGGCGCCGCCGGGATGCCCGACGGGACCTACTCGCTCTCCGGGATGGAGGTCACAGCGAAGGACGGCGTCGTGCGCGACCGCAGCGGCAACCTCGCAGGCTCGGCGCTGACGATGGCGCAGGCCGCGCGACGCTTCCTCGAGTTCGTCCCCGAAGCGGGGCCGTGGACGCTGGCGCAGGTCGCCAGCGCCAACCCCGCGAGGCTGATCGGCGCCGAGGCCTTCGGCGCGATCCGCCCGGGCGGTCGCGCCGCCTTCACCCTGCTCGGCGAAGACGGCAGCCTGACCGCGGTGCGTTGAGCCGCGCGGAGATCATTCGACCCACGGACGCGCCTGCTTGATCAGCAGCGCGCCGTCCCGCGTGACCTTGAACTCGATCTCCATCGCGAAGCCCGCGCCGTCCTCTGCGCCGTAGAGCCGGGCGAAGCGCTCGTGCAAGACCCGCATGCACCGCCGCAGCTGCGCGCGGTGTGCCTCGGACAGCAGCGATCCGTCGCCCTCGGCGCGGTTGCTCCGCTGCAGGACCCGGTCCCTGCGCGGATTCCGCGGCGACAGCAGGAGCTCTTCGGGCGCGGAGTCCGCGTCCGGGTTGGTCACGAGGTCCTCGCTTACCTGGACGTTCACGTAGTAGAGCCGCGTGTCCGGGTGCTGCGCCTTGTAGACGACGTCCTTGGTGACCGCGACGCCGTTGCGCTGCTCCAGCTTCTGGTTCGGGTGCAGCAGCACCCCCATCGCCGCTTGCAGGTGGTCGATCCGGTGGAACTCACGCTCCTCGAAGGCGCGGAACGTCCAGAGCCCCGCGAAGACCTGCCGGATCGTCTTCGACAGCGCGCCCTCGTCGGGCTTGTGGGTGAACGAGTCGTAGAGCCCAGCACCGCTGAACCCCGGCAGGTCCTCGTTGTTGGTCGAGGAGCGGCAGCGGATCGGCTGCCTGTCGCCGAAGCGCTGCTGCACCTCGGTCAGCGCGTCCTCCATCCAAGCCGGCACGCGCCCCTTGCGCAGCTTCTTGCGGAACTCCTTGAGCGCGCGCTCCCGGGTGTCGGCGTCGCCCCGGAAGTCGGGCGTCGCCACCATCTCACGCGCCATCTCGTAGAAGCCGTTGTGCTCCATGAATGCGTCGTAGAACGCGAACGGCACCGCGTAGCCGTTCGGCGTGCGCCCCTCCTCGAAGCCGAAGGTCAGCAGCGTCGCGAGGTTCGCGGCCTTTACGCCGAAGGCCTCGGAGTCGTCGAAGCCGATCGACGACAGCGGGCGCACCTCGCGGACCGAGAGGTCGCGCGGCGGCGTCTGCGCCTGCGCCGGACGCGCCGCCTCGAAGTGCGCGTCGACCTCGGCCTGCGTCGCGGCGCGCAGCTCGTAGCCGCTGTCGGTGACCGCGTAACGGACGAGCTTGCCGAGCAGAGCCCTGACGCCCGGGTCGTCGACCGCGCCGTGCACGTAGGCGTTCGGCACGTCGTCCTGCACCGCGCGCAGGTTGACGTGGGACAACGGCGTCTGCCGCGCCGCCGTCAACACGCCGGCGACCCGCGGCATCTCGTTCGGAAGGTCTCGGTAGACGACGACGTCACGCTGCGACGGGCGCTCACCCGGCTCCATCAGCCGGAGGCGGCCGAAGCCGACGGCGGCGTGCAGCGGCAGGAACGCGACCTCGCCGTAGACCTCGTCCGGTCGGAACACGGGCAGCTCGCTGCGGCCGTACTGTTCCTTGTCCCGCTCGTACTGCTGCGCTGCGCGCGGCAGCAGGTTGTAGGACAGGTTGCCGCGGAGCACGGGAGACTTCTCGCTCAGCAGGTCGAACGCGACGCGGATCAGCGCGTACTCGTAGGCGTCGTTCGGCTCGAACTCGAAGGTGTAGAGCCCCGGCTCGCCGCTCGGCGACATCAGCGTCGGCCGGTGGACGAGCACGCCGCGCATCCGCACAGCGCCGCCTTGTTCCCCGCCGCGGCCGCCGAAGCCGCCCCGACCGCCGACGCCGATGGCCTGCATGAACATCGGGTGCCCGCGATAGCGCTTCGTGTTGATGAAGTAGAGCTGCGGCGCGTCGCCGGCAGCGTCCTCGATCTGGAACTTGACGAACTCCTGGTCGGCCAGGTGGGTGTCGACCAGGACCTCTTGGCCCTTGTAGGACAGCTCGAGGAAGGTGGCGCGGTCCGGGACCGTGGCGCGGCCGTCCTCGGGCTTGAGCTGCTCGGGCGACGGCGTGCCGTCGTAGCCGCCCCCCTCCCCGCGCTCGCCGCGGCGGAAGTTGAAGCCGCCGGGGAAGCCGCCGCGTTCGCGGCCCGCGCGCTCACCCTCGAGCTCCCAGAGCGTCAGCAGGTCGTCGTCGTCGCGGTCCAACCGGTCGAGCGACCGCGGCGCGTCGGTGACCTCGTCCTCGAACAGCTCGCCGTCGCCGTCCTTGTCGAGCGCCCGCATCACCGGCTCCGGACCGAACATGCCGCCGGGTCCGCCCATCGGGGGGCCGCCGAAGCCGCCGCGACCGCCTTGGTCCTGCCGCAGCTCGTCGCTGGTGATGTTGCCGTCGCCGTCTTTGTCGAGCAGCCGCAGCGACCGCACCGCCTCGTCCATCTCTTCGCCGGAGAGCTGCCCGTCGCCGTCGATGTCGAGCACTTCGAAGACGGGCGACGGCGGGCCGCGGCGGCCGCGGCGGCCCTGCGACGGCAGGATCGTCACCGCGCAGGCACCCGCTAGCGGGAGGAGGACGAGAGGGCGTAGGTGCATGACGGTTGCGGGGCGAAGGTCTCAGATGTCGGCGACGAAGCCGAGCCGCTGGCACGCGGTCACGTACTTCGAGAAGCGCACCGGCCGCGCGCCGAGCGGCCGCAGCACGCGCCGTTCGCGGCCGTCGCTGTCGAGCGGCGCCTTGCACTCGACCAGGACGAGGCCGGGCAGCCGCTCGGGAAACTGCAGCGTCACCGCGCGCCGGCCCGACTGCGGGTAGAAGCGGAGGTCGTAGTCCAACGTGAGCCTCGCCGCGCCGAGCTCGAAGTGCTCCCGGCGGTACTCGACGACCGCGACTGCCTGCTGCATCTTCCGCAGGACCTCGACCACGTCCTCGGGCGCCGCGCTCTGCAGCACCCGGGGCCATTCACGGAGCGGGCGACGGAACAGCGCAGAAGCGTCCGGGATCCGGAAACGCCGCTTGCCAGTCGCGAGGTCTCGCCGCCACTTCACCTCGAACCACGCGTCACCAGCAGGGACAGCCGCGTCGTACCAGCGAACGCGGAGCTTGCTCCGGACGCCGAGGCCGTCGAGGTTCGCGTGGCACGCGCTCAGCCGGTGGTCGTCGAAGTAAACGCTGCGGACGACGGAGACCGTCCCTGCGTAGGAGATCGGCGTCGCCGCCCGTCGCAGCACCGCGCGCACCGTCGCGACGTCGTGCCGAGGGAACACGAACTTGGTCTCGCCGCGCTGCGAGAGGTCCGCGCGCGCGCCTGCTTCGTCCTGCAGCTCGAGCGACGAGGTGACCACCTACCCCAGCGCCCCGGCGTCGACGTAGGAGATCTCACAGTCGGGCAGGCGCTCGCGCAGCTGCTGCATCACCTGTCCGGCACCCACGCCTCGCGCCGCCCTGACCTGTGCTCGAAGCTGCCCTTCGCCCGCGTCGAGGTCGCAGCGCTGCACGATCACGCCTTCACAGATCGCCTGCACGGCGTCGAGCGCGGACTCACAGCCGCCGCCCGAGAAGCGCGACGCCGGGCCGACGATCGTCAGGAAGGCCTCCTGCGCGCGCCGCCCTCGAACGGCTCGTTCGAACAACAGCACGAACAGCGACGCTGTGACCACGAGCACCACCGCGATCCAGGGCTGCCCGGCGCCGAGCGACAGCCCGATGCCGATGCACAGGAACAGGTAGACGAGCTCCTCGGGGTCCTTGATCGCCGCGCGGAACCGGACGATAGAGAGCGCGCCGACGAGGCCCAGCGAGAGCGACAGCGAGGACTTGACGACGGAGATCACCGCGATCGTCACGAGCGTCAGCAGCGGGAACACGCGCGCGACGGAGTCTGCAGCCGGATTCCTGCTCGTGCGCCGGTAGAGCACGCGGACGTAGGTGGCAAGCAGCCCCCCCAAGAGCAGATAGGCCGCGAGCGTCAGCGCCGAGTCGTAGCTCGCCTGGTCGAAAGCGTCACGCAGCTGCTGCCATGCGCCGCTGTCTGGGTTCTGAGGGGCGGACGGGACCGAGGAGGCGAGCATGGGGCGGAGGTGTGCGTGGAGAGGCGAACCTCCAAGAAGGTCTAACGCGGGCCCGCCAAGCCGCCCACAATTGCCCCGGATCCACGTCAGGGCAGCACGAGATCGACCTGCGTCGGGCCACCCTGAGCCACCGTGACGGGCACCACGTAGCAGCGCGTGCGCCCGGCGACCTGCAGGCGCACGCGCAGCGCGCCGAGCAGGCCCTCTGCGATCGGCAGCAGCACCTCGACGCGTCCGCCAAGCACCTCGACCACCGTGTCGCGCGGCGCGGCGAGCACGGGGTCGGCTTCGTCGACGACGTCGACCAC
>JBERSB010000461.1:0-3477 GCA_041236755.1 Luminiphilus sp.
CCCCTTGCTCGTCGGTCTCGGTCCGCGACGTCGAACCGAAGCCCATCGGGCCGAACTCCGCGGATACGCGGACGCCCGGGACGGGCGCACCCAGCTGATCGCGCACGACGCCAGCGATCGTCGCAGCGTCGACGACCAGCAGGTCTCCCAGGTCCTGGTCGGCTCGATCTCCGCGGAAGCGTGCCCGCTCTGCGAAGACGAGGTGCTCGGCTTCGAGCGAGAGGCTGCCCGAGCGCGCGCCGTCGAGCGTGAACACGACGCGACCGGCGTCGTCCGTCGTGACCTTTTGGCCGGCCGCAGCAGCGCCTGGCACGTCAGCGATCACCTCGGCGGCGCCGCCGAGCCCCCACGTCCGCGCCGCGACCTCGAGGCCTGCCCGTGGCGCGCCTTCGCGGTCGACGAGGCGACCGGTCACGCGCGGGGACGCCGCGACCTCGTTCGGCGGCGCGCTCACCTCGGTGCGTTCGCTCGCCGTGGGTGCCGCCGACGGCGCAGCGTCCGCAGCCGTGCCACCGCGGCCGGCCGTCGTCACGCTCGCAGGAGCCGCTGTGCTGCGCGCGGATCCTGCGCCCTCCGCCGGCGGGGTCCACGGCGCAGGCGCACCGCCGGGGCCGAAGAACAGCCACGTCGCGACGCCGAGCGCAGCGAGCAGGAGGAGGACAGGGACGAGTTGTGGCTTCATGGCGTGGATCGCAATTGTGTCGCGCGAGAACGCAGCGGCCAGCCCCGAAACTCCCAACGGGCTCCTTCGGCGGCTGCGTTCGAACGCTACGCTCGAAGGGACATGCCAACCTCTGCGCACTTCAAGCTCCGCCGCAAGCAGTTCTTGGGGGCTATCGACGCGCCCGTGCTCTTGATGGCAGGCAGTTGGATCCCTCGCAACTACCCTGCGAACCCGGGGCCGTTCCGCGCCGACAGCACGTTTCTGTTCTTCTTCGGGGAGGCAGAGGCGAACGCCGCGGCGCTCTTCGACCCCAAGGACAAGTCGGTGACCCTGTTCCTGGACGAACGCACCGACGCCGACGCGCTCTGGCACGGGCCTTCGGCGAGCTTCGCCGAGGTCAAGCGCAAGACGGGCGTGAGCGCGGTCGAGAAGCGCAGCGACCTCGCCGCGAAGGTGAAGAAGAAGCTCGGCGCGCGCAGAGCGCGTACGCTCGCGATCGCGGATCCACGCGCGACGGCCGAGGCCCGGAAGATCACGGGCGACCGGGTCGACTTCTTCGACGCAAAGAAGGTCGGCCACCCCGACCTGCTGCTGGCCATCGCGCAGCTGCGCAACCACCGCCTGCCCGAAGAGGTCAAGGAGATGCGGCGCGCCGCCGCGATCACGCGCGACGCCCACAAGGCGGCGATGGCGCACACCAGGCCAGGCGTGGGCGAGCAGGAGCTCGTCGGGCACGTCGAGGGCACGTTCGTGAAGCACGGCTGCGTGCCTGCCTACGGCACGATCCTCAGCGTGCGCGGCGAGGTGCTGCACAACCACGACCACAGCAACACCGTGAAGAGCGGCGATCTGGTCCTGCTCGACGCGGGCGCAGAGCTGCCGTCCGGATACTGCGGAGACGTCACCCGGACGTGGCCCGCCAACGGCCGCTTCTCGCCGGCGCAGCGCGACGTCTACGACATCGTGCTCGCGGCCGAGAAGGCGTCGATCGCGATGATCCGACCGGGCGTGCGCTACCGCGACCTGCACCTGGAGTCCGCGCGCGTTCTCAGCGACGGCCTCTCCCAAATCGGGCTTATGCACGGCGACGCGGACGACCTCGTCGCGAGCGGCGCGCACGCCGTGTTCTTCCCGCACGGCGTCGGCCACCTGATCGGCCTCGACGTGCACGACATGGAGGGCTTCGGCGACCTGATCCACTACCCGCCGGGCCGTAAGCGCAGCACGCAGTTCGGCACCGCGTTCCTGCGCCTCGACGTCGACCTGGCGCCGGGCATGTGCGTGACGATCGAGCCGGGCATCTACTTCGTGCCGCCGATCCTGCACGACCCTGCGCTGCGCAAGCGCTTCAAGGGTCAGGTGAACTTCGCCGCCGCAGAGAAGTTCCTGAAGATGAACGGCAAGCGCGGCTTCGGCGGCGTGCGCATCGAGGATGACGTGATGTGCACCAGGTCGGGCCACGAGGTCCTCTCGGCTGAGGTGCCCAAGGAGCGCGCTGCGCTCGAGGCGCTCGTCGGCAGCGCGAGCTGACCATGGGGCGCGCGATCTCGTTGGCGCTGGCGCAGCTGTTCACCACGCCGGTCCTCGGTGTGATGGCGCTGTGCGCGCTGCTGAGCGCGCTGACGTTCGTCGGCGTCTGGTTCGGCGTCGACTACGCGGTCGAGTGGCTGTGGCCGGACTCCGAAGGGGCCTCTTGGCTCGGGTGGTTGGAGGGGCTCGCGACCGTGCTGCTCGCGTGGTTCCTGTTCCCGGTCGTCGCCAGCCTGTTCATCGCGATGTTCCTCGAGCACGTCTGCAGCGTCGTCGAGCGGCAGCACTACCCCGACCTCCCCAAGGCCGAGGGCATCACGATCCTGCAGAGCGTCGGGGTAGCCATGAGCTATCTCGGGGCGCTGCTGGTCGCCAACCTGCTGCTACTGGCGCTGCTGTTCTTCCCGCCCGTCTACGCGATCGCGTGGTTCGCGGTGAACGGCTGGCTGATCGGCCGCGAGTACGTCGAGCTGGTCGCGCTCCGCAGACTCTCGCCAAAGGCGGTGAAGGAGCTGCGCGGCAGGCACAGCGGCGAGAGCATGCTGACCGGAGCGCTCATCGCGTTGCTGATGACTGTGCCCCTGATCAACCTGGTCGCGCCTGTGTTCGCGACGGCGCTGACCGTCCACCGGTTCCACGACTGGCGGTGCGCGGACGCGCCAGTCTAGCGCGACGGCGGATACAGCACGACCGGGACGCTCGAGCGTCGCACCACGACCTCGGCGACCGAGCCGAGCAGCAGCCGACGGAGCCCGGAGCGGCCGTGCGTCGCCATCGCGATGCAGTCCGCGCCGACCTCCTGCGCGTATCCGACGACGGCGTCTGCGACGTCGGCCGCGCGAAGGACCCTGGTCGCGCGGCACCTGGGGCCGAACGCCCCGGCGAGTTCGCGGAGCCGCTCGTCCCACGCCCGCGCGTGCTCTTCGGGGTCGGTGTAGACAGGCATCGGCGTACCCGTGCCGGGCTCGAGCGGCAGATCTTCGAAGACCGCGACGAGGTCGACGAGCTGGTCGGACTTCTCGGCGAGAGTCTTCACGGGCTCGAACGCGCGCTGGGACTCCTCGGACAAGTCGGTGGTGAGAACGATGCCGGTCATGGGGGTGGTGCTACAGAAAGAGCATGCAGCACAACTACGTACTTGGCCATGGTCCGAAGTGCGTAGGCGAGCCCGCGATTCCGCAGGGCAACACACTCGCTACGGTGTGTCGTAGGTCATGGACACCACTCCTCTTCTGCGAGCCGCACCGCGCACCGTCCCCGGATCGCTTGCCTGGCGCGTGCTC
>JBERSB010000462.1:0-14046 GCA_041236755.1 Luminiphilus sp.
CTGGAGACGACGCCTTCGTGGCGGACGATGTTGCGCGGCGTGTCGGACATGGGGATGCGTGCGTAAGTCTGCTCGGCGTACTGTCCGCCGTGTCACAGAGACTGTCAAACCGTGCATCGGAGGCGACCCCGTGGCGGCTGGACCCGCGGCCGTGGCGCCCGTGCCAGCGCGCGCACCGGCGCTACGGCCGCACCGTCACACCGCAGGCGCAGCGACGAAGACGGCGAACCAGCGGCGATCGTCCGTCCAGGCGCCGACCGGCTCGAGGCCCGCGCTCTGCAGGAGCTCGCGGAACGACGCCATCGTGTACTTGTAGGAGCTCTCGGTGTGGATCCGTTCGCCTCGGGCGAAGCGACGCTCGCCTCCCGGCCACGTCACCCGCACCTCGCGACGCGCCTCGAGGTGCATCTCGATGCGCCCGAGGTCCTCGTCGTAGCGTGCGATGTGCCGCCAGTCGCGCGGTCGGAAGTCCGTCCCGACCGAACTGTTCACGTTGTTCAGGAGGTTGAGGTTGAACGCCTGCGTGACGCCCAGCTCGTCGTCGTAGGCGCGCTCCAACACCTCGGCGTCCTTGACGAGGTCGACGCCGATCCAGAGCGCGGCGTCCGGCTCCATCTGATCGCGCACGCGCCCGAGGAAGGCGCGCGCTTCGGCCGGGTCGTAGTTGCCGATCGAGGAGCCCGGATAGAAGAACACGCGTCGCCTGGTGTGCACGGCTTCGGGCAGCTCGAGCTCGCGCGAGAAGTCCGTGCCGACGCCGATCATCTCGATGTCGGGGTGCTCCTGCTGCAGGCGCTCGACGGCGCCGCGCAGGTAGTCGGTCGAGATGTCGACTGGTACATACTGCTCCGGCTGCAGCTCCTCGAAGAGCTGGGGCGCCTTGCCGCAGTCGCCGGCGCCGAGGTCGATCATCGTGCCGCCCTTGACGGGCACCGCAGCGGCGATCTCCTCGGCGTTCTCGGAGAGGATCGCCGCCTCGGTCCGAGTGGGGTAATAGTCTGGAAGAGCTGTGATTACGTCGAACAGCCGCGAGCCGACCACGTCGTAGAGGTACCACGGCGGGATCATGGCGCGCTCGGCCTCGATCCCCGCCAAGAGCGCCTCCGAGGCCTCGCGAGAATCCGGTGGGACCGTCTCGAAAAAAGCGGGCGGAGAGGTGTCGATTCGCGCAGCGCTCACCTCCCCGAGCATAGGGCGACGAGTGGGGGAGTCAGGGGTTCTGTGGCTTTCCTGGGCTGCGGCGGCGCTCTGCGGTGCGACGTGTCGCAAGTTGCGACACGCCGTCCCAGCCCGAGCCAGCCGTGTCGCCAAAAGCTCCGTCTCAAGGAGGAGGCGGTCACCTGCCGATGCTTTAGCGGCAATCGGGCAAAATCATGATCGACTCCAACAGCGACACAGCCTTCACGCACCACGCGCTCGACGCGATGACGCGGCGCACGAAGGCGGCGATCCACAACATCGCCAACCAGAACGTCGAGGGCTTCAAGCGCTACACCGTGCGCTTCGAGGACGCGCTCCGCGAGGCCGTAGACGCCGGTAAGAGCGAGGGATCGGTCCAGGCCAGCGTCGAGCGCGACACGTCCGGGCCCGCGGGCGAGAACAACGTCGTGCTGATGGACGAGCTCGCCCTGCTCGGCAAGACGCAGCTCATGCACGACTACATGCTGCGCCGCGCTCGCGGCTACTTCAGCAGCATCAACAAGGCGATCACCGGGAGGATGTAGCGATGAGTGACCCGATGAGCGGCATCTTCCGTGGTTTCGACATCGCCACGACCGGCCTCCGCGCCGAGCTGCAGCGATCCGAGGTGGTCGCGAGCAACCTCGGCAACATGCACAGCACCGGCAACGCCGACAAGCTGCCCTACCGCCGCCAGGTGGTGGTCTTCGAGGAGGCCCTCAAGGCCGCCCCGGGCCGCAGCGCTGCGGCCGGTGAGGGCGGGGTCGCGCTCGGCCGGGTCGTGGAGGACACGACCCCGTTCCCGGTCTTCTACCAGCCGGGCCACCCGGACGCGGACGAGAAGGGCCAGGTGATGTCGAGCAACGTCGACCTCTTCAAGGAGCTGGTCGACATGAACGTCATCCAGCGCAGCTTCGACGCCAACCTGACGTCGCTGCGCACCTACCGCGGCATGCTGCAGAACACGCTGCAGCAGCTCGGCGCCTAGAGGTAACCGGACATGAGCGGCTTCGACCTACCCCCGATTCGCGGCTTCGACCAGGGCTTCCAGCGCCCGCAGCGACCGTTCGCGTCGCCCGAGGTCAAGGGCATGGACCCGCTGGGTCGCCCCGACGGCGGCCCTGAGCAGCAAGACGGCGTCGACGGCGAGAAGGCGTTCTCGAGCGTCTTCTCCGACTCCCTCAACACCGTGCGCGGCCTCCAACTCGACGTGAAGGACAAGGTGCGCGGCATGGTCATGGGCGAAGACGTCGAGCTGCACGACGTGATGATCGCGGGCAGCAAGAGCGAGGTCGCCTTCAACCTGCTCCTCGAAGTGCGCAACAAGCTCGTTGACGCGTGGGAGAAGCTCTCCAGGTCCTCGGGCTAGGTGAATCATGAGACAGTTCTTCAGTGATCTGACCAACCAGATGCGCGGCATCTGGGCGCGCCTCGAGGGCCCTCAGCGGCTCGTCGTCGGCGCCGTGATGGTCGCCACGGCCGTCGGGCTGGGCGCGATCGTCTGGTTCGCGGGACAGCCCAGCTACGAGGTCGTCTTCACCGCCCGCAGCGGCGACGAGATCGGCCGCGTCCAGCAGGCGCTGCAGCAGGCCGGCGTCTCCTACCTGCCCGACGACTCGGGCATGGGCATCATGGTCGAGCGCACCAAGGTCGGTCAGGCCAAGGCGGCGATCGTTCGCGAGGGGCTCAACGGCACCCAAGAGGTCAGCCTGGACGGCAGCGGCAGCCTGATCGAGGACGCCGCCACCAAGAAGTGGCGCCTCAACAACGCGTCGCGCGCGCAGGCCGAGCGGGCGATCCAGGAGCTCGACGGGGTCGTCTCGGTCACGGTGACCGGCAGCAGGCCCGACCGCCTGATCGCCTACCGCGACCGGCAGGCCGAGCAGAAGGCCAAGGCGACGGTCGTGATCCGGCTCGCCGCGGGCGTGCCGTTCGAGGCGACCGCGCGCAGCGCCGCCTCGATCGCGTCGTCCCAGCTGATGATCCCGCTGCAGAACATCGACGTCGTCAGCACGTCCGGTGGCCAGCGGTGGAGCTACAACCCGGACCGGGACGCCGGCGGCGGCTCGTCCGAGTTCTTGGCGCTGCAGCGCGACATCAGCGACGCGCGCACGCGCATCGCGCAGGCGCGCCTCGACCAGCTGTGGCCGAACAAGACCGCGGTGCAGGTCACAGTCGAGCTCGACCCCGCGTGGACGATCACGAGCGAGAAGAAGTACGACGACGGGGTGCTGACGAAGGAGGAGCTCACCAAGGACACGACTGACGGCGCGGCGCAGGCCGACGGGTCGGCCGGCTCCAAGAGCAAGAACGAGCAGCGCACGAAGGAGTACGCCACCGGCGTCACCGAGAGCCGCACCGGCAAGATGATGCCGGACATCGCGCGCATGTCCGTGGCCCTGCTCTACGACAAGACGCTCACCGACGACGCGGACTTCGACCCGGTGGCGCTCGAGAAGACCGTCAAGGCGATCGTCGGTTGGGACAAGAGCTACGACGAGTCCCACTTCAGCATCATGAAGGGCACGTTCCAGCCGCCGGCCGAGCCGCCCGCGCCCTACGCTGGGCCGGGTGTCACGGAAGTGGCGCTGCAGTACGCGCCGATGGCTGGACAGCTGCTCGGCGTGGTGATCGTCGTGCTGTTCCTGCGAGGCCTGTTCAAGCGCTCGGCGCGGTCGTCCGCGTCACAGGACGCGCTCGCCGCCGCACCCGAGGAGCCGCTCGGGCCCGAGGAACAGGAGCGGCGCATGCGCCGCGAGATCGAGCGGTCGATCGCCTCCGACCCGGCGGCGCTCGCCAAGATGCTCGAGGCGTGGCTGATGGAGCAGAAGGTCTGACGAGGACGACGTGAGCGAAGCCAAAGAGAAACAGCTGCCGACCGACCAGGCCCTGGCGATGCTGCTCCTGTCCATCGACCAGGAGCTGTCAGCCAAGGTGATGCGGCACTTCAGCGACGACACCGTCGACAAGGTGACGCGCGCGATGCAGACGCTCAAGGAGATGGTGATCGACCGGGAGACCGTGCAGAACGCCTTCCAGCAGACCGCCACGCGGCTGCGGCAGGGGGGCATGGCGCTCGGCGACGTCGGCGGCGTGATGGAGACCGTGCTCTCCAAGGCGTTCGGCGAGGAGCGCAGCGCCGAGGTCACCACGCGCGCGAACAACGACATCCTGGCCAAGCGGCCGTTCGCGATGTTCGAGGCGCTCAGCGCCGAGGACCTCGCCAACCTGCTGACCGAAGAGCACCCCCAGATCGCGGCCGTCTTCCTGGCGCACCTCGACCGCCAGAAGGGCGGCGCCGTGCTGAAGCTGCTGGACGACGCGATGCGCGCCGACCTCGTGCACCGCGTCGCGACGCTCGACCGCACGCCGGCCGACGTCGTGCAGCGCGTGCTCGAGGTCATGCGCAAGAAGGTCAAGGACCTCGGCCTGACGACGTTCCGCAGCGAGCCCAAGGCCTGGGTCAAGGCCGCTGCGTCCCTGCTCAACAACCTCGGCGGCGGCGACAAGTCCGTGCTCGACGAGATCGAGTCGACCGACGCCGAGATCGCGGCCGAGATCCGCGAGCAGATGTTCACGTTCGACGACCTCGAGAAGCTCGACAAGAAGTCGATGCAAAAGATCCTCGCGGCCGTCGACTCGCGCCAGCTCGCGGTCTCGCTCAAGGCGACGACGCCGGTCGTCGAGCAGCAGATCCTGTCCAACCTCAGCCAGCGCGCCTCGGCGATGGTGGTCGAGGAGCGCGACAACCTCGGCCCGACGCCGCTGAGCGAAGTGCTCGAGGCGCAGGCCGAGATCCTCAAGATGATCCGCGACATGATGGACAAGGGCGACATCAAGGCGGGCGGCGCGACCGAGCAGATGGTGTGAGCTGACCATGACGTCGATGAGCACCGTCCCCGTCTCGCAGCGCCTCGTCGGGCTGCGCATGCACCCGCGGCGCGGCCCCGGCGGCGTGCCGGAGTCCCCGCGCGCGCGCACGCTGCTCGACCTCGAGGCGAGGCGTCAGCAGCGCGAGGCCGACCTGGCACAGCTGCGCGACGGGCTCGCCGAGGCGCGCAAGCAGCTGACGGAGCTGCCCCCGGTCGTCGGCGCGCGCGTCGACGAGCTCGCGGGCGTGGCCGTCGAGCTGGGCCTCGCGATCGCGCGCGAGGTCATCGGCGCCGCGCTCGACCAGCACTTCGTCGATCCGACCCCGACCGTGGCGCGCTGCCTCCGCGACTGCGTGCACGGCAGCAGCGACGCTGACCTGGTGATCCGGCTCAACCCCGAGGACGTCGCCGGGGTGAAGACCAAGATCGCGGAGAGCCCGGAGCTGGCGCGCGAGGCCGCAGCGGCCCAGTTCGTCGCAGACGCGAGCGTCCCGAGCGGCGGTGTGCGCGCCGAGACCGGCGCCGGCCGGCTCCACTACGACCCGCGTGAGGTGCTCGAGCGCATCTGCGAAGAGGTCCGGCGCGAGGCGTCGGCGTGAGCCTGCCCGCGCACCTCGCGCGCGCCGTCGAGTCGGCGCGCGCGCTCAATCGCCCCCGCTCCGAAGGCAAGGTGCGCTCGATCCGTGGCATCGCGATCCACGTATCGGGGCTCTCGGCCGCCATCGGCGACACGTGCACGATCCACGCGGACGCCGGCCGTCTCCCGATCCCGGCCGAGGTCGTCGGCTTCAACGGCGACGACGCCGTGGTGATGGCGTTGGGCGACGCCCACCGCGTCGCGCCGTGGGACCAGGTCCACAACGACCACCGTCCGCTGTCCGTGCCGGTCGGTGCCGGGCTGCTGGGCCGCGTCGTCGACGCGCTCGGACGGCCGATCGACGGCGGCCCTGACATCCTCGGGAAGATGATGCCGCTCACCGGCGACGCGCCGTCGCCGCTCGCGCGCACGCCGATCGCCGAGCCGGTCGAGACCGGGGTGTCGGCGATCGACGGTATGCTGACCTGCGGCAAGGGCCAGCGCATCGGCATCTTCGCGGGCTCGGGCGTCGGCAAGTCGACGCTGATGGGGCAGATCGCGCGCAGCGGCGCGGGCCAGGTCAACGTGATCGCGCTGATCGGTGAGCGCGGCCGCGAGGTGGGGGAGTTCCTGACCGACGCGCTCGGCCCCGAGGGCCTGCAGAAGAGCGTCGTCGTCGCCTGCACGAGCGACGCCGCGCCGATGCTGCGGATGAAGGCGCCGATGACCGCAGTCGCGATCGCCGAGGCGTTCCGCAACGCGGGCGCGGACGTGCTGTTCATGATGGACTCGGTGACGCGCTACGCGATGGCCTGCCGTGAGGTCGGCCTCGCCGCCGGCGAGCCGCCGACGCTCCGCGGCTATCCGCCGAGCCTGTTCGCGTCGCTGCCGCGGTTGGTGGAGCGCCGCGGCTCCCACGACCGGGGTCCGATCACGGGCCTGTTGACCGTGCTCGTCGACGGCGACGACATGAACGAGCCGGTCTCCGACGCCCTGCGCGGCTACCTCGACGGGCACATCGTGCTCAGCAGGCAGATCGCCGAGCGCGGTCGCTTCCCGGCGATCGACGTGCTCGGCTCGGTCAGCCGCCTGATGCCCAAGGTCACCGACGACGCGCACCAGGAGCGCGCGCGGCGCGTCCGTGAGCTGCTGGCGCACTACGAGCAGAACCGCGACCTCGTGTCGGTCGGCGCGTATCGCAAGGGCGCGGACCCGCTGCTCGACGAGGCGATGGCTCGCATCCAGCCGATCGAGGACCTGCTCTACCACGGCAAGGGACCGCGGGGTGCAGCCGAGACCCTCGGCCTGATGCAGCAGATCACCGGCGTCTAGCAGCGCCCGGCTCCTCGGGCGCTGCTGCGCACCGAGCAGCTGTCTGGATTTTGGACGGTCGCGTCCAGGATCCGGAATCTCGCTAACAAACGGGCCATGCCACGGCCGATAGAGCCCACATGCGCCGCTTCCGCTTCCGCCTGGACTCCCTGCTGCGGGTTCGCTCCCAGGTGGAGCGCACGGCGCGCAAGGCGTTGGCGGTCGCCATGGCGGAGGTGCACACCTTCGACCAGCAGCTCGAAGCAGCGAGCCGCGGCCTCGCCGACTGTGAGGCGCAGGCCGCGCGCGCGGACTCGGTCGGGCACCTCGCGCGGGGCCTCGAAGACGGGCTGCGCCGGCACCGCTGGCGCCTGACCCGTCAGCGTGAGCAGGCCGAGCAGCGGCTCGAGGCGGTCCGCGTCGACTACACGGAGAAGGCGCGCGAGCTCAAGACGATGCAGCGCCTGCGCGACCAGGAACACGAGAGGTGGAGGACGGAGACGCTGCGTCAGGAGCAGGCCGAGCTCGACGAGCTCGCGGTGCTGACCCGCAGCGGCGCTCCCGGAGACGAATCATGGTAGGCATCCTCATCAAGATCGGCGTCGGTGTGGCGCTCTTCGTCGGCTCACTCGTAGGCGGCCTCGCCGCCACCGGGAGGCTCAACCACGAAGGCACCGCCAACATCCCGGTGCTCAGTTCCTTCTTCCCCGCGCCTGAGGAGCCGCTGCACGAAGGCGGCGACGGCGAGCACGCGGCCGAGGGCGGAGACACACACGTCGCCGAAGCGTCGGCCGGACACGAAGACGGCGAGCCTGCAGAGGCCTCCGACTACCAGGGCCCGAAGAAGCGTCTGCCGAAGACCGGCCCTTCGTTCCGCAAAAAGGAAGAAGCGAAGAGCGGCGGCGGCCACGGTGACGAAGCGTCCGCGGACCACGGCGACGCGTCGCAAGGTGCCGGGGCGCAGCATCCGTCCCCTGGCGGCGAGACCGCGCACAAGCCGCAGAAGGCTGGCCAGCGAAGCGAAGACCAACGCTCTGAGGCGGAGCGGGACTTCGAACGCACAGCCGAGAGCGCCGGCATGACGGGCTACCGGCCGGGCGCCTACTTCCAGTTCGGCGGCATGCCGGCGGGCTTGACCTCCGAGCAGCTCAACGAAGCCTGGCAGACCGTGCAGAAGGCCCAGAAGGAGGTCGAACAGAAGCGGTTCGCCAACGAGCTGAAGGAGGCCGAGCTGAAGGAGTTCGCCAACGACATCAGCCGGCGGCAGAAGGCGCTCGGCGCCGAGCAGCTCCGTCTGGAGAAGTACCAGAAGGACCTCGAGGAGAAGATCCGGCAGTTCCAGGAGACCGTGTTGATGGTCAAGGACACCGAGGTCGCCAAGCTCAAGCGGAACGCCGAGACGATGGCCGCGTTCGAGCGCAGCAAGGCAGCCGAGCTGATCCAGCAGCAGTGGTCCAGCGAGAGCGGACAGGCCGAGATCTTGAAGCTGCTCGAGTTCATGGACCGCGACGCGGTCAACGAGATCCTCTCGGAGCTGCCCAACCCGATGGTCCAGGACGTCCTCAAGAAGCGCATGACCGTCGCCAGAGAAGCCACGGCAGCGGGCAAGTAGCGACACAACCGGTTCTGTTCAACAACTGCACGGTTCAGGTCGATACATGCCTCAAGCGAGGATCACTAGCGCGGAGTAGAGCAACGTGGCTGAAGACACAAAGAAGGAAGACGGCGGCAACGAGGGCAAGAAGAAGGGCATGTCCCCGCTCGTCCTGATCGCGATCGGGGCCCTCGTGGGCGGCGCAGGCGTCGTGTTTGCCGTGCCCGCCAAGACGGTCGAGGTGCACGTCGAGCAGCCTGCCCCGGGATGGAGCTCGCCGCAGGTCCACCCCGACGTCTTCGAGCACACGTTCAACCCCGCCCAGAAGGTCGGGCGCGCGACAGCGATGCTCTGGTTCAGCTTCATGTATCGTTTCCGCGAAGACCTCGAGGACGAGGTCATGGAGACCATGGAGGCCTACATGCCGCTCGCGGAATCGAACACGCTGCAGCTGCTGTCGACCCGAACGCTGAAGGAGCTGGAGTCGGTGTCCGGCTTTGCTGCGGTGGAGGCTGACTTGATCGCAGAGCTGAACCAGACGCTGTTCGCCGACTTCCAGCAGGATGGCAATCTGGCCGAGGTCACGAAGATCCTCTGGCGAAAGAAGCTGTTCCAGTGAGCCGCGGCAGAGTCCCGCGCCCCTGACACCGCATCGACCCACCCCCGAGCCGCGCTCGTGAACGAGATCCTCAGCAACGACGAGATCGACACCCTGCTGGACATGTTCCGCAGCGAGGGTGGCGCGCTCGATCCCGACGTCTCGGATCCCGAGCCCACGGCAGCGCCCGTGGAGTCGCCCGACGGCCGCGTGGTCCGCGCCGTCGACCTGCTCAAGCCGAACCGCGTCGGCCGCGAGCAGCTCCGCGGGATGGAGCGCTACTTCGGGAGTGCCGGCAAGCTCCTGTCCGCGACCATCAGCGACAAGCTGCGCCTCGACATGCGCTGCGACTGCGTCGCCGTCGAGCAGATGCGCTTCTCGACCTGGCTGCAGCAGCTACCAGGACCGGTCTCGATCTACGTGCTGGAGCTGGAGCCGTTCGCGCAGCCGTGCCTGCTCACGGCGAGCACGAGCCTGCTGTACGGCGCCGTCGACCGCATCCTCGGCGGCTCCGGCAAGGTCACCATGGTGCCCAAGGACTTCACGGACGCCGAGCACACGGTCGCCGAAGCGCTGATCAGCCCGTGCCTCGACCGGATCTGCGAAGCGCTGGGCGAGGTCGTCGACCTCAAGTGGCAGATCACCAACCGCTTCTGCAACCCCTCGATGGCGCAGATCCTGCCGTCGCAGGACGTGGTGCTGTCGATCTACTTCCAGGCGAGCGGTGAGTTCCTGATGGGCGACATCCGCCTCGTGATCCCGTTCGCCGCCCTCGAGCCGCTGCTCGAGCAGTTCGGCCGGGACGCGGTGTCGCGCCTGGAGCCTGGCGCCCTGCGCGACACGGTCAGCGAGTCGGTCCAGGAGATGCCGGTCGACCTCGCGATCGACCTCGGCGAGTCGCGCATCCGCCTGGGCCAGCTGCTGGACCTCCAGCCGGGCGACGTCATCCCGCTGGCGACCCGCTTCGGGCAGCCGGCCGTCGTGCCGGTGATGGGCAAGCCCAAGTTCACGGCGCACCTCGGCAGGGTGGGCAACAGGTTGGGCGCTCGAATTGCCGATGTAATGGGCGGTAAGTGAGACCATGACCGAGAACGAAGAGCCAACGCCGGTGAACGACGGTTCGTCCCCCAGCTGGGACGGGGCCGCCGACCTCGCGCAAGCCGGCGCCGAGCTCGCGAGCGCCGCGATCCAGCCGGTGGCGTTCGGCCAGCTCGGCCCTGGCACGGCGAGCGGCGAGTCGCAGAACCTCGATCTGCTGCTCGACGTCGAGATCCCGATCTCCGTCGAGGTCGGCCGCGCCCAGATGAGCCTCGAAGAGGTGCTCAAGCTGGTCCCGGGCAGCGTGATCGCGCTCGACAAGAAGGCCGAAGAGCCGGTCGACCTGCGCGTCAACGGCAAGCTCGTCGCGCGCGGCGAGGTCGTGCTGGTCGACGACAACTACGGCCTGCGTGTCACGCAGATCGTGGACGCGGCTGGCCGCATCGAGAGCCTGCGCTAGCGGTTCGTTGCGGGCCGCACGGCGGGCACCTACCGTGCGCAGGCGCGGTCTGCGCCCCCGAAGCCGATGTCCGATCCTCGCGTGAACTCCACGTGGTTGCCCGCTGTGGTCCTCTTCGCCGCGGGCGCGCCTGCACAGGTCACGGTGGACTACACCGACGACGTCTACCCGGGCAACGAACGGGCTGGGTGGGTGGCCTCGCGCGTCGTGGACGACCTGACCGGAGAACCGATCCGCGGTGCGGACGTCTACTTCGTGCGCGAGGCGGAGACTCCGCTCGCCGGAGCGTTCTGGTTCACGCGCAGGACCAAGACGGACGCCGGCGGCTGGCTCCGGGCGCGCGTCGACGACATCGAGGGGCAGTGGCACATTCAGGTGCTGCGTCACCCCGACTACGGCGTCGCCGCGCGCGTAGGGACCGGTGACGCGATCTGGCGGGTGGGCCGACCGTTCGACGTGCCCGTCCGGATCGTCGACTGGCGCGGCGCTGCGGTCGCGGGCGCCAGGATCGGGTTCTGCGGGGGGTGCGGCCATACGCCGGATCTCGTCAACGCGACGACCGGTCCGGACGGCGTGGCGTGGCTGCGTGGGATCGATCCGCACAGCGACATCGGCGACGTCTACGTGCAGCATCCGGGCCTCGGCCTCGGCTACGACCGCGTGCGCTGGTGCCCGGGCGAGGGCCCGACGATCGTGCGGTGCCGCTGGTCGCCCGCGATGACCGGCGTGGTCCTCGACCACCTCGGCCAACCGGTCGCGGGCGCGTTCGTCGCCGCGCTGGACGTGCACCGCGGGCCCTGGGCGAAGACCGGGAGCGACGGATCGTTCACGCTGCTCGGCGCTCGGCCCGAGCTCGGTCCGAGCCACGTCCGGACTGCAGGCGAACGAGAGATCTGGTTCGAAGCGGCGGCGCGCTTCCCGGTGAAGCTACGCGTGCCCGCTGTCGACGCGGAATCGCCGAACGAAGGCTCGATCGAGCAGCCTGAAGGCACCGCCGAAGAGACCACGACGCGCAAGCTGCGCGTCGCGTTGACCGGCGGGGAGCGGCTCGACGCTGTCGCCGACTGGCCTGGTGCTCCGCAGGGCCGGGCGCGCGGCGCAGGCGAGGTGGAGATCCCGACGAGCGGTCCGTTCGTCGTGTCGGTCTACGCGAAGGGTGCCCCGCGCGGCCGCCCTGCTGCGCGCGACCACTTCTTCGCGGATGCAGCGGCGCTTGCTGCAGAGCCCGTGCCGTTGGCCTGGTTCGACGCGTGCGAGGTGGTGGGGCGGGTCGTGGACGAAGGCGGGCAGCCTGTGCCGGCGCACGTCGCGGTGCGCGAGAGCTGGAGCGAGACCGCGCTGCCCGAGTCCCCGGACGGCGCAGCGCAGGCGGCCTTCGCGGTCGCGACCCACCGCACGGGGCTCACGCTCCTGGAGGTCATGCCCGTCGCTCCCGATCTTCGTCCGCGACTCGCGTGGATCACGTTGCCGGAGCGGGGTGCCGCTGGTCGCGTCGAGCTGGGCGATGTGGTGTTGCGGAGCCGGCCTGAGCTCGTCGTGAACGCGCCGGACGGCAGCCCGCTACCGGGCGTAGAGGTCGAGTGGGCGCGCGCAGGGTGCCAGGAGGCCGGCGCGACGCGCGTGTTCGAGCTCGGAGAAGACGGCGGTTGGCTCGGTCCGGACCTCATGGAGGGGGACGCGGTCGTGGTGCGCGCTGCCGACGACGCGGTGCCGTTCCGTCACGTGCTCGCCGGCCAGGGGCCTTGGACCATCCAGCTGCCTGCAGGCGTGCTCGCCCTCGACGTCGTCGACGCCGACGGCGTCGCGATGCAGGCGTGGTGCATCCTCGGCGACCACGAAGACCTGCTCGAGCCTGGCCAGGTGCTCCGAGGTCTGCCGCTGGGCGAGCACGTGCTGCACCTGAGCGCGGAGGGGTACCGCACGGCCGTCGTCCGCGTTCGCGTCGGCGACCAACTCGAGCCGCGGCGGGTCGTCATGCAGCGGCGATAAGACCTCGGCCGCGCCGCCTCAGTCCGCCGGGTCGTAGGCCAGGTTCGGCGCGAGCCAGCGCTCGACTTCGCGCGTCGACTGCCCCTTGCGGCGTGCGTAGTCCTCGACCTGGTCGCGGTCGATGCGGCCGACGCTGAAGTAGCGGGTCGCCTCGTGGCCGAGGTAGATGCCGCTGACGCTGGCGGCCGGCGTCATCGCGAAGTGCTCGGTCAGCCCGATGCCCAGCTCGCGCGCGCCGAGCACGTCGAACAGGGTGCCCTTCTCAGTGTGGTCCGGGCACGCGGGGTAGCCGAACGCGGGCCGGATCGAGCGGTACTGCTCGCGCACGAGGTAGTCGCTGTCGTCCGCGTGCTCGGCGGTGTCCGGGAAGCCCCAGTCGGCGCGCGCCTGCTGGTGCAGCTTCTCGGCGAACGCCTCGGCGCAGCGGTCGGCCAGCGCCTTGGCCATGATCGCGTTGTAGTCGTCGTTCTCGGCCTCGAACTCGGCTGCTAGGTCTTCGGCGCCGAACGCGCTGACCGCGAACGCGCCTATGTGGTCCTCGAGGCCGCTGTCGATCGGCGCCACGAAGTCGGCCAGCGAATAGGTCGGCTTGTTCGGGTCCGAAGTGCGCTGCTGGCGCAGCATCGGGAAGCGGCAGCGCTCCGTGCTCCGGGTCGCGTCGGTCCAGACCACGATGTCGTCGCCGTCGCTGTTGGCCGGCCAGAAGCCGTATACGCCGCGCGCCGTCAGGCGGCGCTCGTCCTGCATCCTGCGCAGCATCGCGGTCGCGTTCTCGTGCAGCTCGCGCGCAGCCGGTCCGTAGTCGGGGTGTTCGAAGATCTTCGGGTACTTGCCCTTGAGCTCCCACGCGGCGAAGAAGAACGTCCAGTCGAAGAACGGCAGCAGGTCGTCGACCTGCACGTCCTCGAGCACGCGGGTGCCCGTGAACGCCGGGGTAGAGATCTGCTCTGCCTGCCAGTCGATCGCGAACCGCTTCTCACGGGCCTTGGTGTAGGGCAGCAAGGGGTGCTCGATCTTCTGCCGGTGCAGCTCGCGCAGCTCTTCCTGCAGCTTGCGGTTGGCGTCGTCGAAGGTCTTCTTCCGGTCCTCGTCCAGCAGGTCCGAGACGGCGTTGACGACCCGCGACGCGTCCTTGATGTGCGCGACGGGCTCGTCGAAGACCGGCGCGATCTTCACGGCCGTGTGCTGCTTGCTGGTGGTGGCGCCGCCGATCAAGAGCGGCTGCGTCATGCCGCGCCGCTTCATCTCCTTGGCGACGTAGACCATCTCGTCTAGCGACGGGGTGATCAGGCCCGAGAGTCCGATGAGGTCCGCGCCCTCGCGCTGCGCGGCGTCGAGGATCTTGTCGGCCGGGACCATCACCCCGAGGTCGACGACCTCGTAGTTGTTGCAGCCGAGCACGACGCCGACGATGTTCTTGCCGATGTC
>JBERSB010000463.1:0-6104 GCA_041236755.1 Luminiphilus sp.
CGCCCGTGAGGTTCTCCGCAGCGTCGATGCCACGAGCCGCCAGACCGGCGGCGTAGGTGCCGAGCATTCAACCGGCCACGGCGGCGATCATGTGATCGAGCGTCGCCGGCAGCTCGCGGTCGACCTCGAACCCGTACTTCTCGCGGTAGTAGGCGAGGATGCCGCCGTGGATGCCGTAGTCGACGGGCTCCTGCTGCGGGGGGATCACGGCGCTGCGGTGCGCGCCCTGGTGCTGGCGAATCGTCGACCGGCTGGTCGCGATGACGTCGGGGGTTCCGGTCATGTGGTTCCTCAGATCCGCGGCGAAGCGGCCGCGCAGCTGTGGCGAATATAGCGAAGGAAACGCGCGGAGCGCCGCATCGCTAAGATGCCGGCATGACTCGCCTCGTCCGTGCGGCCGCCTGCACGTTGCTCCTCGTCGCCTGCGCGTCTGCGCAGGCCGCCGGTTACCGCGACCTCGCGTTCGCCAATCCCACGGGCCAGGGGTCCTCGTCGCTCCAGGCGCGGGTCTACTACCCGGCGACCACCGCCGGCGCGAACACGCCGATGCGCCAGCCGCCGCCCGGCGGCTACCCGGTCGTCGTCTATCTGCACGGCTGGAGTCAGTTCGGGCGCAACTACGCGCTGCTGGGCCGCGCGCTCGCGGAGCGCGGCTACGTCGCGGTGCTCAACGACAACACCCCGTTCAACACGCCGGTGCAGGCGCTCGACGGCGCGGCCTACTTCGCGGCCCTGAGTGCTGCGGCCACGCAGCCCACGGGGTTCCTCTCGGGCGCGATCGACATGAGCCGCGCGGGCATCTGCGGGCACTCGGCGGGCGGCGGCAACTCGGTCGAGGTGTTGGCGCAGAACCCCGGCTACCTCGCGGGCTTCGTGTTCGCGCCCATCTACCCGGGCCAGGCGACGACGGCGCAGGTCGACGTGCCGCTGGCGGTGATCCACGGCGAAGGCGACCTGGTGCTCCTGTGGCAGCTCACCGGGCTCAACGTCTACAACGCGGCGACGGGCGCCCGCGGCCTGCGCACGCTCTACCTGATGGACTTCGGCTGCGGGCACAACAACCTGACCGGGCTGGTGCAGTGGACCGCGATCGACCAGGCGGTGTGGCAGCGCGCGAAGCGGGTCGTGCTCGGCTTCTTCGACCGCTACCTGAAGCGCGACGTGGCCGGCCTGGACGAGGTCATCGGCGTCGCGGCCAGATCCGAGCCGCGCCTGACCAACCTCTACCTGTCGATCGAGTCCCCGGACCTGTTCGTGGCGGGCGAGGTGGCGTTGGGGCAGACGGCGACGGTGCACGTCGCGTCCGAGCCCGGCGGCGTGCTCGTCGCCGCCGCAGACGCGGTCGCGCCGCCGGTCCCGACGCCGTTCGGCGACCTGCAGCTCGCGACCTCGACCGCGTTCGTGGCCTTCGTCAACCTCGCAGGCGGGACCCGGTTCACGACGGACCAGCTGTCGGTGCCCAACGTGCCCGCGCTGGTCGGCGCGTCGCTCGCGCTGCAGGCGATCGGCAACGGCGTGAGCGCCGGCCCGCGCTTCACGCGGCCTGTGACGCTCGTCGTCGGCAGCTGACTCGCCTGCTGCCCGATCGTCTGCCGTAGGCGGCCCGGCGGACGGCTACTGGATCTGGATGGGCAGCGCCGACGGGAACACGGTGCGCACCAGCGAGAACCGCGGCATGTCCAGCGTGACGGCGGTCGCGTAGAACGTCGCGCCCGACAGCCCCGGGATCACCGGGAAGGTCAGCGGCGTCGACGCGCCGCCGCTCGCGTCCAGCAGGCCGACCGAGTTGGGCATCAGCGAGTTGCCGACGTTCAGCGTCAGCGCCGACAGGCCGTCGAACCACAGCGGCAGGATGTTGCCGTCGGGCAGCGGCGTGACCGGCGTGTCCGAGAACGACAGCATCATCAGGTAGAGCAGGCCTTCGTCGCCCGGGATCGACAGGTCGAGCGACGTCGTCTGGCCGAGCTGCACCGGACCGCCGAGCGTGAACTGCGGCTCGACGACCTCGACGATCTGGTTGGCCTGGACGTCGTGCATGTACTGCACCTGGCCGGACGGCCACCGCACGGTCACGAGGTCGGCCTTGGTCGCAGCGCCGAGGCCGAAGTTGAGCCGCGTGTCGGAGCTCGACTGGTAGCCGACGGCGTTGCGCACCCACTGCCGCTGCACGTGGGAGCCCGTCTCGACGACGAAGCGGGCGCCGAAGCCGTCGCGGTTGCTCACCCGTCCGCGCGTCGCGAACTTGATCCAGTTGCCGCCTACGACCTCGTTGCGGTAGACGGCGATGCCCTCGGGCGCCATGAGCGTCGGGTAGCCGGTGCTGAACCGCTCCAGGATGTCGAGCCGGCCGTCGTCGTCGAAGTCGGCGATGGTGTTGACGTACTGGTAGTACGGGTGGTCCATGCCGAGCGCCGGGGCGACGTCGGTCCACGGCTGCTGCGCGCTGAACGGCTGCGCCGGGTTGCGGAACAGCAGGTTGACGGCCGCGTTCTGCACGACGTGCAGGTCCTGCCAGCCGTCGTTGTCGTAGTCGAGCCAGTTGGTCGCCCAGCCGACGCCGCTGCCCTGCAGACCGAACGTGTAGGTCGCGTCGATGTAGGCGTTGGTGCCCGGGTCCCACACCTGGAACAGGTGGTCGATCGGCAGGTCGGTCACGTAGAAGTCGACGCCGCCGTCGCAGAAGACGTCGGTGAAGTCGACGCCCATGCCGTCGACGGCGATGTTGGTCCCGGTCTGCACGCTGACGTCGGTGAACGTGCCGTCACCGTTGTTGCGGTAGAGCTCGTTGGGTCCGAACGTCAGGCCCTTGTCGTTGGCGAGGAACAGGTCCATCCAGCCGTCCTCGTCGTAGTCCATGAAGACGCTGACGAGGGTCGGGCGCATGCTGCCGACGCCGGCCTGCGCGGTCACGTCGACGAAGCTGCCCTGCCCGGTGTTGCGCAGCAGCACGTTCGCGTCGGGGGAGCCGGTGACGCTGTTGGTCCGGACGCTGAAGTAGAGGTCGAGCCAGCCGTCGTTGTCGTAGTCCCCGAAGGCGGCGCCGAACACGTTCGCCGTCACGAAGACGCCGCGCTGCGACGCCTCCTCGGTGAAGGTCATGCCGCCCTGGTTGACGAACAGCTGGACGGGTTGGCCGTCGTTGCCCACGACGACGTCGCGGTCGCCGTCGTTGTCGACGTCAGCTACGACGGTGCACCGCGCCTGCGACGAGAGGCCGAGGCCGGCGCCGGCGGTCACGTCGGTGAACTGCATGCCACCGTCGTTGCGGAACAGCAGGAACGGCCCGCCCTGGGTCGCCGGCACCAACACGTCGATGTCGCCGTCGCCGTCGAAGTCGGCCACGCAGAGCCCGGAGCCGTTGGACAGGAACGCGTGCGGCACGCCGGAGATGCCGAGCGGCGCCACCTGCTTCTGGAACTGCTGTGCAGGGACGGCGGCCGCGCTCAGGGCTGCGGCGAGGAACAAGCTGTGCTGCGGTCGTGGCATGGTGGTCGACGACGCGTCGCCGGGGCGGAGCGCTTCGTCTGGTAAGTGTAACGCGGATTCGGGCGCCGTCTTTTCTGACTGGTTGGGGCGTGCCGAGTGTTCCGTCTCACCGCATTTTTGCCGATCCCGGCGGGGGACATCCGGGCCGCGAAAGGCGCTCGTCCTGGCGTCGACCCATCGGCTACGTTTCGGCGCATGACCGCATCGCGACCCGCCCTCTGCCCGCTGCCGGTGGCCTTGTTCGCCCTGCTGCTCGCCTTCGGCACGGCGGGGGCCCAGCAGGAGGCCCAGCCCGCCGCCGGCTGGATGCAGCTGTTCAACGGCAAGGACCTGACCGGCTGGACGGCGAAGATCACCGGCTACGAGGTCGGGGAGAACTTCGGTGACACCTTCCGCGTGGTCGACGGGCTGCTGACCGTCTCCTACGAGCACTACGACGACGGCTTCCGGGGTCGGTTCGGCCATCTGTTCCACGAGATGGAGTTCGCCGACTACCGCCTGCGCGTCGAGTACCGGTTCCTAGGCGACCAGGTCCAGGGCGGGCCGGGCTGGGCGTTCCGCAACAGCGGGCTGATGCTCCACGGCCAGCCTGCCGCGAGCATGCAGAAGGGGCAGGACTTCCCCGCGTCGATCGAGGTGCAGCTGCTCGGCGGCCGCGCCGAGGGCGAGCGCCCGACCCTCAACCTCTGCACGCCGGGCACCAACGTCGTCCGTGACGGCAAGCTGTGGCGGCAGCACTGCCTCAACTCCACGTCGCCGACCTTCCGCGGCGACGTCTGGGTGACCGCCGAGGTCGAGGTGCGCGGCGACACGATCCGCCACATCGTCGACGGCCACACGGTGCTGAGCTACGACGACCCGCAGCTCGACCCGCGCGACGGTGACGCCAAGCGGCTGCTCGCCGACGGCCGCGGCGAGGCGCTGCGGCGCGGCTCGATCTCGCTGCAGTCCGAGAGCCACCCCGTGCAGTTCCGCAAGGTCGAGCTGCTGCCGCTCGACGCGCCGGGCCCGTGGCTCGAGCCGCTGTCGGCGGGGGCGCTCTCGGACCACTTCGCCACGGAGGGCAACTGGACGCTGAAGGACGGCGTCGCGACGCTGACGCCGAGCGAAGGCCAGCGCGGCTGGCAGCGCTACGGCCACTACCTGTGGCTCGAGGGCGACTACGGCGACTTCGAGGCGGAGTTCGACTACCGGCTGCAGGAGCGCGGCAACAGCGGCTTCTACTTCCACGTCGGCGACAAGGCGCAGCCGGTGCGCACCGGCGTCGAGGTCCAGCTCTACGCGACGCCCGCGGAGCGCAAGCGCCTCACTGCCCACGACGCCGGCGGGATCATCCCCGGCGGCCCGCCTGTCGAGAACGCGGCGACGCCCGCGCCGGCCTGGAACCGCATGCGCGTGCGGTGCGAGAACGGCGAGATCCGGGTCACGCTCAACGGCCGGCTCGTGCACGTGATGCCGCTGGACCACCGCGCGATCGCCGACCGGCCGAAGACGGGCGCGATCGGCTTCCAGGACCACTCGCTGCCGCTCGACCTGCGGCGCTTCCGCGTTCGCAGGCTCTGATCCCTGGGGCCGGCAGCTCGCCAGCGCGCGACGCCGGAACGCGCCGCTGGAGCGCGCCGCTAGAGTTCGTCGTCGAACGCCGTCTGGGCGCGCTCGAGGTCTTCGACGCTGCCGATGTCGAGCCAGCGGCCCGACAGCCGCGTCGCTTGCAGCGGCAGCCGCTGCGACAGCCAGGCGAGGAAGTGGCCCGGCGCGTCGGGGTTCTGGTCGTCGGCGAGGTAGTCGCGCACCAGCGCCGGCAGCTCTGGCGGCAGCACGTAGACCGCGATGGCCGACAGGTCGGACTCGGGCTCCGCAGGCTTCTCGCGGAACCGCGCCACCCGGTCGCCGTCGAGCAGCACCTCGCTGTAGCGACCCGGCGGCACCGGGCTCGGTACCTGCCGCACGATCAGCTGGCCCTCGCCGCCGCGCCTGTAGCGCTCGACCAGCTGCGTCAGGTCGAAGTCGAACAGGTTGTCGCAGGCCATCACCAAGAAGCCTTCGATGCCGTCTCTCGGCGGCATCTGCTCGAGCGCCAGCGCGAGGTCGCGGATCGCGCCGAGGCGGGTCTCGTTGGTCTCGGCGCCGTCGTTGACCACGGTCAGCGGCAGCGGCGCGCGCGGCGACTGCTCCCAACGCACGAAGTCGGCGTGGAACTTGCCGTTGGTGACGACGACGCCGTCGACGACCGCGCCCGTGCGCGCGACCTGGCTCAGGATGCGCGTCAGCATCGGCTTGCCCGCGACCTCGAGCAGCGGCTTGGCCTGGGTCTCGGTCAGCGGGTAGAGGCGCGTCGCGAACCCGGCGGCCAGGAACACGGCGCGCAGCTGCGGGGAAGGACGCTCGACCTCGGGGCGGAGGGTCTCGCGCCCGGCTTCCCGGCAGCGCGCCGCGACCTCCTGCAGGTGCGCTTCGTCGCGGCAGACCATCAGCACGCAGCCGCCCGAGCCGGGTAGCTTGCACGCCGCGCCGGCGCTGCGGCCGAGCTCAACGAGCTCCCGGTCGGCCTCGGCGATCGGGAAGTCCTGCGCGCGCAGCTCGAAGTTGCGGGCCACGCAGGCGGCGAACGCCTCGCG
>JBERSB010000464.1:0-2271 GCA_041236755.1 Luminiphilus sp.
GGTCTGGCTGCGCGAAGCCGGCCCGCTCGGCGCGCGCGCCGCCGCCGCGATGCGTCTGACGGCGCCCGCGTGGCTCGTGCTCGCGGCCTACGTGCCGTTCCGCCTGCTCGTACTGGGCCGCTTCGGCGGCTACGACGCGAGCACGTTCGAGCCGGGCGCGATCGCGCGCGGCGCAGGCAGCGCGCTGCTCGACCTCGGCGTCCCGCTGCGGTGGATCGGCCTCGACGTGGTCGGCCCGGACGGCCCGGGCGCGCTGTTCCTCGCTGCTGCTGCGACGCCGGTCGCCATCGCGATCCTGGTCGCGATCGCGCGGCGCCCGCGGCTGGTGCTCGGCGCGGCCGTCGCCTGGCTCGTCGCGGTCGCGCCGGTCGCGTCGTTCCTCAGCGTCTGCGACAACCCGCACAACCTGCGCTACCAGTACCTCCCGTCGATCGCGATCGCGGGCGTGCTGGCGGCGTGCAACCGTTGGCTGGTCGTCGCCGTCGCGCTCGCCTGGACGTGGCCGCGGCTCGCCGTGCGCGCCGAGCAGCGCGAGGCCGACCTCGAGTCGGCGCGCATGCACGCCGCGATGCTGCGCGAAGCGCCAGCACTGCCACCGGGCCCGGTCTTCGTGCAGGGGCTCCCCCACGCCAACGACAGCAAGACCTCGGTGCAGCTGCACTTCGGCGTCGACCGCATGCTGCGGCCGCCGTTCACCGAGCGCGCGGTCGACCTGCGCGCGTGGCGGCCGCTGCTCGGGCGCCCGGACGCCGTACGGCTCGCCGGACCCGACGGCGCGCCGTTCGCGCTGCCCGAGGGCACGACGTGGTGGCTGCCCGACCAGAGCGCGCTCGGGCGCGCGCCGCCGCCGCCGCCGCTGCCGCCGCTGCCGCTCTCGGGCGACACCGACGGCGTGGTCGACGTCGCCACCCGCAGGTTGGAGGAGTGGACGGCCCGCTATCCCGAGATCATCGCCGCCCGGCGGCCGTCGTTCGGCCTGACGATGCCGGGCGTGGCCGCCGCGGGCTTCCGCGTGACGATCTTCACCGCGAACGGCTACTTGAGCTGCTGGTGCCCCGACCACGCGCTGCCCGGCGACGACGGCATGCGGCTGGACGTGATGCGCCTGCTGGCGGGCGACGCCGAGAACGCGCTCTGGCAGCAGCCCGCGCTGCTGGTCTCGCGGTTCGACCAAGCGGGGCCGTTCCTCGGCGACGCGCTCGTGGTCCCCACCACGATCGACCTCGACCCGTCGTTCCCGACGCTGATCGAGGCCGGGACTTTCGACCCTGCAGGCGCGGCGTTCACGCCGACCCACCGCGCCGAACGTCTGGTCAGGCTGCGGTTCGACCGCGGCTACCCGGCCTGGGTCCGCCGGGTGCAGGGCCGCTAGCGCCGTCGATTCGGCGCCCGGCGGTCGTTCCTCCGCGAGCGGCTGGGCAGATCCTGCATCACCGGTCGATAATGCCGTTGTGAGTAGCGGAGCCGTCAGCGACCCCGACACCGCCGCCGCGCAGCGGTCGCGCGCGCTGTTGCTGTGGATGCTGGTCGCGGCGGCGCTGCTGGTCCGGATCCCGCTGTTGGGGCGTCCCGTGTGGTTCGACGAGGCGTGCATGTCGGACCAGCGGTTGGGCACGGCAGCCCAGCTGCTCGCGTCGCTCTACGCCGAGATCCACCCGCCGCTCTACCTGTGCTTCATGCACGCGTGGAACGGCGTCTTCGGCGACAGCGAGGTCGCGATGCGCACGCCGCCGCTGCTCGCGGGCCTCGCGTGCATCCCGCTGACGTGGTGGACAGGGAGCAGGCTCGTGGGCCCGCGCCAGGCGCTGTTTGCCGCCGCGCTGCTGGCGCTGTCACCCGTGCACGTCTGGTACTGCGCCGAGGCGCGGCTCTACACGCCGATGATCGCCTGCACGCTGTTCGCGTTCGGCTGCGTCGACCGGCTGACGTCTTCGGACTGCGCGCGGCCGCGCCTGCTCGGGTGGCTGCACGCCTGCAACGTGCTGGTCATGCTCGCGATGCACTACTACCTCGCGGTGGTCGTAGTCGCGCTCGCGGCGCTCGCGCCGTGGCTGCAGGGCGGCGTTCGCGGCCGCGCCGCCCGGATCCTGCTGCTCCACGGCGTCGGCACCGTGCTGCTCGGCGCGTTCGTGCTGCTGAAGTCCCGCCTCGCCCGCTTCGACACGGGGCAGGGCTACCTCCGCGCGCTCGACCTGCAGGAGCTCGAGCGCTTCCTGCTCGACTGGCTCTGGACCGGCGACACGCTGCAGGCGCTCGGCAGCCCCGCGCTCG
>JBERSB010000465.1:0-3298 GCA_041236755.1 Luminiphilus sp.
CAGGGGCCTCTAAGGGGAGGACGAGCTCTGTCAGCGCAGCCTGCGGTTCCTGGCGGGCGCGGCCGACGAGGACGGCGTCTACATCGACAGCACCTACGACTTCGGCGGCACGGACGGCCTGCCCAACGTGCACGCGGCCGTCACCTGCCTCGTCGGCGAGGCGATGCGGGCCGCGACGGCGCGCGCCGCGCGCGGCGCGCTCGCGATCGACGCGGGCGTGCTCGCCCGCATCGAAGGCCTGCTCGCCCAGATGCGCGACAACGCGATGTAGGCCGACTGGCTGGCGCTCTCCGACCGCGACGAGATCGTGTGGGCGCGCGCCTACGCGCTGCGGTTCCTGCAGGCCTGGAAGCGGCGGCGGGCCGACGACGCCGAGGCGGTCGCGCCCGGCATCCGCCGCGGGGTCGCGGCGCTGATCGCGCTGCAGCCGGAGACCGGCGTGTGGTTCCACGAGTACGGCAACCCGTTCGCGATCGCGACGGCGCTCCAGGCGCTGCGCGGCGCGCGGGACGCGGGCGTCGAGGTGCCGCAGGCCAACGTCGACAAGGGGCTCAAGGCCCTGGCTTTCAACCGCACCGCGCAGGGCGCCTTCAGCTACGGCCAGACGCGCCCGGGCCGCGAGCCGCGCGCGTCCCTGGAGGCGGCGGCGGGCCGGATGCCGCTCTGTGAGCTGGCGCTCTACCTGTTCGGCGCCAGCGACCAGGCGCGCCTGCTGGCGGCCGTGGAGTCGGGCGAGCGGTTCCACCCGCTGCTCGCAGAGGTTCGCAAGTACGACGACCACGCCAACCGCTACGGCTACGGGGGGTTCTTCTTCTGGTTCGACATGCTCGGTCGGGTCGAGGCCATCGCCGAGCTGGAGGACGCCGACGCGCGGCGGCGCCTCGCGGCGTCGGTGCGGGCGCGGGTCCTGGAGCTCGCCGAGCTCGACGGCTGCTTCGTCGACAGCCACGAGCTCGGCCGCTGCTACGGGACGGCGATGGCCCTGCTCTGCCTCGAGACCCTGCAGCGGGCGTCGACCTAGCGCCGCGGACTCGACGTAGCGCCGCGGATTCGACGGATCGGCGGGGGGGGGGCGGCTACCAGGGAACTACCATGGTGCCCGGACGGCCGGCGTGCTAAGGGCCTGCTCGTCTGCTACATCATGACCGTGAACACGCCGTCGTCTGTGCGCTTCGTATGGCTCGCGCTGGCATTTGTCCTGCTGGCGGCGTGCGGCGGTCCGGTCCAGCGCGTCGACTGGGACGACCGCGGCCGCGCCGCGGCGGCGTCGGCACCGCCGCAGGTGCTCGTGGTGACCCTGACCGGCAAGCTCGGCACGACCGAGCTGGCGCGCTGCCACCGCTCGATCCGCGAGGCGGAGGACCGGGGCTGCAGCCACGTCGTATTCCGGCTTTCGGACTCCGGCAGCCAGGGTGAGGAGCCGGGCGACCTGCAGAGCCTCTACGACCGCGTGCAGTCCACCGACGTGCCGACCATCGCGGTGCTGCGCGGCCGGGTGACGCAGGGTGCGGCCGGGCTGGCGCTCGTGACCAGCCAGACCTACTGCCTCGGCGGCGCGCAGTGGGGCGAGGTCGCCAAGCCCGAGCAGGAGATCGACGTGCTGCTCGACGCCGACCCCGAGGCCGCGGCGAATCGGCGGCTGGACGCGTTCCGCGACATGATGGCCGGGCGGGTCGACCGTCGCAGGAACGCGTTCCGCGCCGACGCGCGCAAGCTGGCGCTGGCGATGGTGGACCCGCGCCTGCAGCTGATCCGCGCGACCGTGCGCGAGGGCGGCCTCGAGCGGAGCCGGATCCTGGACGCCGACGAGCTGACGGCGCTGCAGAAGCGCGCGGCCGAGCCCGGCGGACCGGAGGTGTTCGGCGACGAGCCGCTGACCCGGCCGCTCTTGGTCGACGCCGTGACGGCCGCGGAGTTCGGGCTCTCGAGCGGTTCGCTGCAGGGCTACGACCAGCTGGCCGAGGTGCTCGCGATCGACCGCGACGCCATGGGCGAACTCACGGTCAACTGGGCCGAGAAGATGGTCGCGTGGCTGGAGCTGCTGCAGCCCTTCTTGATGGTCGCGGGATTCTTGCTGCTGCTCGTCGAGGTGAAGACGCCCGGCACCGGCCTGCCGGGTGGGCTCGGGTGCGTGTTCCTCGGCCTCGCGCTGTTCTACAGCTACCTCGTCGGGCTCGCCGAGGTCACCGAGATCCTGGTGTTATTCCTCGGCATCGCCGCGATCGCCGTCGAGATCTTCCTGTTGCCCGGCACGGTGATCTTCGGCGTCGTCGGGTTCTTGTGCCTGATGCTCTCGCTGGTGCTGAGCCAGCAGTCGTTCGTGCTGCCGGGCAACGCGATCGAGGAGAACGTGCTGCTCTGGAACCTGGCGAACCTCGTGATGCTGTTCGTCGTGGTAGGCGCGCTCGGCTTCTTGACGTGGCGGCTGCTGCCGCACGTGCCGGTCCTCAACCGGATGATGCTCGCGCCGCCCGGCGGCGGGACCGAGCCCCTGGACAGCAGCTCGCCCAGCCCATTTCGACCCGCCTACGACCGGCTCCGCGGGCTCGTCGATCAGGTAGGCACCGCGGTCACCGTGCTGCGGCCGACGGGCACGATGGAGCTCTCTCGGGACCGCTTCGACGTGGTGACCGAGGGCGAGTTCCTGGAGGCCGGCCAGCGGGTGCGGGTCCTCTACGTGCGCGGCAACCGCGTGGTCGTCGCGGCTGAGCCCTCTGCGGACGCCGACGACGCAGGCGTCGGGCCCGGCGGCGAAGACCGCAGCGGTGAGGCCGGTAGCGCAGGCGTCGTGATGCTGCTGTGCCTCGTCGGGCTGCTGCTGCTCTTCCTCGAGGTGATGTTCGTCTCGATGGGGGTGCTGGGCATCTGCGCTGCGGGCGCCCTGCTCGGCTCGGTGTTCATGGCGTTCCAGGAGTCGGTGTCGTTCGGTGTCGGCGTGACCGTCTTCGAGGCCATCGCAGCCCCTTTGGTGATGTGGTCGGCCTTCAAGGTGCTGCCCAAGACGCCGTTCGGCCGCCACCTGATCCTGTCCGGCCCGGTGACCGACGGCACGGCGGGCGCTGCGGACGGGTCGCTCCACGCGCTGCTCGACAAGACGGGCACGACGCTCAATACGCTCCGTCCCGCCGGCTTCGCCCGGATCGACGGTCGCAAGGTGGACGTGCTGACGCGCGGAGAGATGATCTCGGGCGGGACCGATGTGGTCGTGATCGAGGTCAGCGCCAACCGCGTCGTCGTCGCGGCATCCACCCATCCCGAACGCCCCGACCGAGAAGCTCCCGACGCCACCAGCTGACCT
>JBERSB010000466.1:0-3403 GCA_041236755.1 Luminiphilus sp.
CCGAGCGCCGCCGCGTAGAGCTCGATCCCGCGGAACAGGTAGAAGAGCACCGCGATGATCCAGCTCACGGGGCTGACTGCGTAGGAGAGCAGCTCCTTCTTGAGGGTCGTCAGGGTGCCGCTCACGCCGCGCCCTCCTGCCTGGCCGTCTCCAGCGGACCGTCCTCCAGCCGCTGATCCTGACCGTCCGTGATGGCGTAGAAGTACTCCTCCAGCGTCGGCAGCTCGACCCGCAGCTCGTTCACCGCAGCGCCGTCCTGCTGCAGCTGCGCGCCGAGCGTCGCGCTCGGGTCGTGACCGGGCTCGACCTGACATCGCACCGTCGCGGGTTCCTCGCCCGTGACCTCGACCGTCGCACCGACGACCCCCGGCAGCGCGGTGACCCGCGTCCGCAGGTGTGCCGCGTCGCACTGCGCGGCGACCCGCAGCACCGCGCACGTGCTCTGCGCGACCAGCGCGTCCGGCGCGCCGTCGGCGCGCACCGAGCCGCGGTGGATGACCACCACGCGCGAGCACACGTCCTGCACCTCGCCGAGGATGTGGCTCGAGAACAGGATCGTGTGGTCGTCGGCGAGCTCGCGCACGACCTGCTTGATGCGCCGGCGCTGGTTGGGGTCCAGGCCCGAGGTGGGCTCGTCGAGGATCAGGATCGGCGGGCTCGCGACCAGCGCATCGGCGAGCCCGACCCGCTGGCGGTAACCGTGGCTCACGTGGCCGACCAGCTTGCGGCCGACGTCCTCGATGCCGGCCTTGGCCATCGCGCGCTCGACGGCGGCCTTGCGCCCGCGGGCCGCGACGCCCTTGAGCTCGGCGCGGTAGCGCAGGTACTCCACCACGCGCAGGTCCGGGTAGATCGGAACCTCCTGCGGCAGGTAGCCGATGCTCTTGCGGACGTCGAGCGACTGCTTCTGCACGTCGAAGCCCGCGACCTCGGCCGTGCCCGACGTCGCCGGGTGGTAGCCCGTCAGGACGCGGATGGTCGTCGTCTTGCCGGCGCCGTTGGGCCCGAGGAACCCGACCACCTCGCCGCGGCCGATCTCGAACGAGACGCGGTCCACGGCGACCGTCGGACCGAAGCGTTTGGTCAGATCAGCGACTCGGATCATCTGCGGAGCTGCTAGCCACGCGCGCTGGCCCCGTAACATGAGAGCCGCCCCAACCTCTTGTCAGGACGCGCGCTTGCAGCGTACGGGCGAGGCGCGAGAAGGCCAACACCGATCCCGCGGAACCCGGCGGCTCAGGCCGATGCGCCGATCGGCGCCGCGAGGAACGCCGCGATGCTGTCGATCGCCTCGCTGCCGACGAGCGGCTCGAGCGGGGCGAGGTGCTGCGCCAGCAAGGCAGCGCGGTACATCTCGGCCTCGAGCGCGACGCCGCGGCACAGCAGCGAGTAGTTGATCTGGTTGTTGAGCACGATCCACTCGCACTTGAGCTTGATGTAGAGGTGGCACAGGGCCGTGCGGAGGTCGTCCACGTCGAGCACGTCGGCGACCGCGCGGATCGCACCCTCGCGCAGCTCGTGGGCGTAGTTGGCGAGCTCGGCACGCTGCTCGGGCGTGCCCGTCTCCCACTGGTCGAGGACCTGTTGCACGACGTCGCGGAACGCCGCTTCGGAGAACGCCCTGTGCACGTCCTCGACGCGGACTTCGTGGCTCTGGATGACTTGCTTGGGGATGGTCTGCATGGTTCTGGTCAGGGGTCGGGCTACCGCCCGTTCGAGTGAGCGTCGGCGTGTCGCCGGCCGAGACCCGCCCGCGGCAACGAGTAGAAACGGTCAGCCGAGGCCACAGCAGAGCACGTGGCTCGGCGTGACGAGGCTGCGCAGCACGGCGCGTAGGACCTGCGGTTCGTGCCAGTGCAAAGATGGGATGTCGACGTACTCCGGCGGGTCGTCGTCGACGCGCGCGAGGTCGTCGACTCCGACCGCGCGCAGGGCGCGGCGTGACGCCGTCCAGACCCGGGGCCCAGCCGGCAGCTCGAGCGGCGGCGCCCGATCGCACTCGGGCTCGACGACGAGCAGCGGCCGGTTGGAGAACAGCGCCGCGACGGCCGTCTGCAGGAACGCCGGGCCCGGGATCGACGCGACCAGCGGCCACGTCGCCTCGGGCCCGTCGCTCCGCAGCCGCCGCCGCGCGCCCGCCCACAGGCTGGCGCCAGGGAGCGTCGCGTCGCCGAACAGGTAGATCGGCAGCGGCTCCCCGCGCATGCGGTAGAGCGCTGACCGCCACGGGTTCTCCGCAGCGGTCGGCGCCTGCAGTCGGCAGTAACCGGATCGGTCCATCTGCAGCCCGATCAGTTCTTCTTGACGAGGACCCAGTTCGTGTTGGTCGCGTTGTCGCGGTACAGGTGCACCTTGACGTTCGTCGGGCGCATCCGGTAGGTGAACGTGTAGGGGAACAGCGCGTTGAGCTCGCCTTGCTGCACGCCCTTCTTGAACGACCCGAAGAACAGGTTGTTGTTGGTGCAGGGCGCGACCTGCGTGAAGAAGCTCTTCCCCTCGGCGTCGGCGACGGAGACGCTCGCCAGCTCCGACTCGTAGCGGTTGTAGATCTCGATGACGCCCTCGTCGTCGACCTTGACGGCGCCGAAATCGAGCGCGTCCAGCTCGGCGCGCGACATCGACGGCAGGCTGCTCAGCTGCTCTTGGCTGATGAACGAAGACTTGGCCATCGTGCTGGCCTGGGCAAAAAGCGTATCGGTGATGCTCATGGTTCTTTCTCCTGTCAGTTGGTTGGTTGTTGGCTGTTGGTGCTTGGATGTTGGTTATGGCGTCGTAGCCAGGTGAGCTGCAGCGACCCCGTGCCGCTGGCCTGCTCGTTCAGGACTGCTTCCAGGTGACGGACCAGTCGCCGCCGTTCGCTGAAGCCGTGTAGGTGACCTCCGAGCCCTGGTAGCCCGCGCGGAGTTCGCCGGAGATGTTCTGGATCTGCGCGGCGACGCGCGCCGCTTCGCGGTCGCCCTGCTCGCGCTCCCGGTAGACGTCGCGGAGCTGCGTCTCGAGGTTGTGCACCATCGAGACCACCTCCGTGGCGTTCGCCGAGCCGATCTCTTGCTCGAGGTGCTCGCGCTGCTCGTAGAGGTCCACGAGCTGGAGCTCGAGGCTGTTGTCTGCCGAGGCTGTCTCGCCGCCTCCGCCAGCCGCCTCGCGCGCGCCGTAGAAGTCCTGGAGCTGTGCTTCCAGGCTACGGACCATCGCGACGATCGCGCCGGCATCGGACACCCCGAGTTCTCTCACGAGGTGCTCCCGCTCTCCGTAGAGCGAGACGAGCTGGGCCTCGACGCTGTCCAACGATTCGTTCGGGTCTTGCGTCATTGTCGGTTCCTGTTCGTTCCACCGGACTCAGGGTCGCCCCGTAAGCAACATGCTCACGTCGGTGGCGCCCCCTCCCGGCACGCAACAAGTT
>JBERSB010000467.1:0-6583 GCA_041236755.1 Luminiphilus sp.
TACACGACGCTCGTCCGATCTCGACGCCGGCCGCAAGCTGAGCGAGGAGTACCGCTACGTCCTCGATCGACGCTACGCCACGAAGTACCCGGGCAACATGCTCGAGCGGCCTTCGCTGCTGTTGAACCGAGTCGCGCTGGAGGACTCGTGGAACTCCGCGATCGGCCTCGGCGGCGGCGCCGGCGGCCGCTTCGGCGGGCGTGGGGGCGGGCGACGCGGCAGAAGCGCCGACCGCAAGCAGGAGGAGCTCGAGCGCCTCGAAGGCGGCTCTGCCACGACGCCCAACCTCGACTACCTGCCAGCAGGCGCGCGCCTGCTCGCAAACCTGACGCCGGACGCCGACGGCGTCGTGAGCGTCCCGCTCGCCGAACTCGGCCAGGGCCAGCACGTCCACGTGCTCGCGGTCGACGGCGCGCAAGCTGTCTACGAGACGGTCACGCGGGACGAGACGCGGCTCGCGCCGCGCTCCCGCGCGCTGCCCGAGGCCCTCGCCCAGGACCAGCACTTCTCGGAGACCAGAAAGATCGAGTTCGTCGCCGCAGGCGGCGAGGTCTCGCTCGACGTCTCCTCGGCCGAGGTCGAGGTCTTCGACTCGCTCGCAAAGGCGTTCCAGCTGTTCACCGCGCTCACGCAGGACTCGTCGCTGCAGCAGTTCGCGTTCCTCCTGGAGTGGCCGGACCTGCCGCGCCCCCGCAGGCTCGAGCTCTACGAGAAGCACGCGTGCCACGAGCTGCACTTCTTCCTCCACCAGAAGGATCCGGCGTTCTTCGGGGAGGTCGTGCGCCCCTTCCTCGCCAACAAGCTCGACAAGACCTTCCTGGACGAGTGGCTGCTCGGCCGCGACCTGCGTCGCTACCTCGAGCCGTGGCGCTTCGCGCAGCTCAACCTGGTCGAGCAGATCCTGCTCGCGAGGCGGCTCGGCGGAGACGAGCGCGACGCGGTCGCGCGGATGCTGCGCGAGGCTCTCGAGATCTCCCCGGTGAGCATCCTCGAGGTCAACAAGCTGGCCGAGCTCTCGCTGCTGTCCGACGCGCTCGAGTCGAACCAAGCACGCGACAAGTCGTTCCAGCGGTTCGTCGAGCAGCAGAGCCTGCACTTCAAGGGCGGCGCAGATCGGGCCCCCACCCAGTCGCAGGCCCCGTCGGCCGGGCGACCGGCGAAGCCCCGTGGCCCGACCACGGGCGGCCCGGCGTCGCCGGCCCCCGCCGACCCGCAAGGCGGCGGCGGCGAAGGCGCGCTCGAACCCGCCGAGAAGGAGCTGAGCAAGAAGCGCAAGTCCGTGGAGCGCGCTGGTGAGTTGCTCGACGAAGAGGCCGACGGCGCCGACGCGCGGCGCAAACTCGGGAGCGACAACTTCTACCTCGGCCGAGAGCTCGAGAACCGTAACGGCGTGCGACGCCTCTACCGCGCCGTCGACAAGACCAGCGTGCTCGTCGAGCACAACTACTGGGAGCGTCGCATGGAGGAGCCGACGACGGACCTGATCGACGTCAACCAGTTCTGGGTGGACTACGCGACGGCACCCGCGGGCCGGCCGTTCGTCTCTGCCGCCCTCGCGCAGGCCAACGGCAGCTTCACCGAGGTGATGTTCGCGCTCAGCGTCGTCGACCTGCCGTTCGAGGCAGGCGAGCACACGATGACCTCAGACGGCAACGTCGCCGCGATGAAGGCTGCGAGCCCGCTGCTCGTCGTGCGCAAGGAGATCGGCCCGACCGAGTCGGCCGACGGCATGGCGCCGCTGCTGCTGGGCCAGAACTTCTTCCGGCTCGACGACCGCTACCGCTGGGAGGGCGGCCAACGCCGCGACGCGTTCGTCACGGGTGAGTTCCTCGTCGACGTCGGCTACGGCTGCCAGGTCGTCGTCACCAATCCGACGTCCGCGGCGCGCACCGCCGAGGTGCTGCTGCAGGTGCCGCAGGGCGCGGTGCCGCTGCAGCGCGGCTACCTCACGCGCGGACGCCAAGTCGCGCTCGCGCCCTACGCGACGCAGACGCTGGAGTACTCGTTCTACTTCCCGGCGCCGGGCACCTACCCGCACTACCCCGCGCACGCCGCCGAGAACGGCAAGCTCGCGGCGTTCGTCGCGCCCCGCACGCTCGAGGTCGTGGCCGAGCCGAGCGCGCTCGACGCGACGTCGTGGGAGCACGTCAGCCAGCAGGGCACGCCCGCGGAGGTGCTGCAGTTCCTCGACAGCCACAACGTGCAGCGCCTCAAGCTAGGCAAGATCGCGTGGCGGATGCGGGACCGCGCGTTCTACGAAGCAGCGCTGCCCAAGCTGCGCGCGCGCCACGCCTACGACGGCACGCTGTGGTCGTACGCGCTGCTGCACCGCGACGCCCGCGGGACGTCCGAGTTCCTGCGCCACCGCGACGACTTCTTCGACCGGTGCGGCGCGTGGCTTTCGTCGCCGCTCGCCACGATCGAGCCGAAGGAGCGGCGCCGCTACCAGCACCTCGAGCTCGACCCCCTGGTGCACCAGCGCGCCCACCAGCTCGGCAGCAAGCGGATGCTCGGGAACCGGGATCTCGCGGCGCAGTACACCGCGCTGATGACGATCCTCGGCTACCGCCCGGCGCTCGACAGCGACGACTGGCTCGCGGTGACCTACTACTTCCTGCTGCAGGACCGGATCGAGGAGGCGCTGGCCGCCTTCGCTCGGATCGAGCCTGCAGAGGTCGAGGCCAGGATCCAGTACGACTACCTGGCTGCCTACACGTGCTTCTTCACCGGCGACGTCCAGCGGGCGCGCCGCATCGCCGCGGTGCACCAGGACCACGAGGCGCTGCACTGGCGCGCGCGGTTCCGCGAGGTGCTGACGCAGCTCGACGAAGCCGAGGGCAAGCCGCGGCCGCAGGCCGAGGAGCAGACGCCGGCGACGCTCGCGGCCACAGCGCCCGCGCTCGAACTTGCGATCTCCGGGCAGGAGGTCGCGATCCGCTACCAGAACCTGCGCGACGTCGAGGTGCGCTACTACGAGCTCGACGTGGAGTTCGCGTTCTCGCGCCAGCCGTTCGCGGGCCCCGACGGCGCCTCGGCCGCGTTCGTGAAGCCGAACTTCCGCGAGGCGCGCTCGCTCCCGAACGACGCGTCGCAGCTGACGTTCGCGCTACCCGCCCAGTTCACGCAGAAGAACGTGCTGGTCGAGGTCCGCGCCGGCGGGCTGGTGCGCTCGAGCCAGTACTTCGCGAACGCGCTCGACGTGCGCTTCCTGGAGTCCTACGGCCAGGTCGCGGTGAAGGAGCCGGCGAACGACCGGCCGCTTTCGAAGACCTACGTGAAGGTGTTCGCGAAGATGCCCGACGGCGCCGTGCGCTTCCACAAGGACGGCTACACCGACCTGCGCGGCCGGTTCGACTACGTGAGCCTGTCGGACGACCCCAACCAGGGCGCCACCCGCTACGCGGTGCTCGTGCTCGACGAACAGCGCGGCGCCGTGATCCGCGAGATCAACCCGCCCGCGAGGTAGCGGCCGAGCTGCCGCCGCGCGGTCGGGCGACGCGCGGTGCGAGCGGACACAAAAAAACGCAGCCGAGCGTTCGGCTGCGTTCCTTGTTTACTCGTGAGGTGGGGCGCGAAGGTCTAGGAGCCGCCGCGGCCGAACTTCGGGCCGCCGCCTGCACCGTTGCTGGGCTTCTTTCCCTTCGACTTGCTCTTGCGAGGCCGACCGGCCTTGCCGCCACTGTTTCAACCTGCTCACTCGCTCGGGAGCGGCAGGCCCTGCAGGTCCTCCATCTCCATGCGGGCGAGCCGGACCGCGGCCTCCAGGTCTTCTTGGTGCAGCGTGCGCTCCTCGTCGGTGCCCGCCTGCTCCGCGAGGAGCCGCCAGTTCTGACGCGCGGACTCGATCTCGGGCTCCCAGACCTTGCGGTCGAGGCCCTCGAGCCGCATCAGCCAGGTCTTGTAGAACTGCGTGCGCGCGAGCGCCTGCCGCGCGTCGCGGAGCAGCGCCGGGTCCGAGTCGTCCTCGGCCTGCATCTGCTCGACCAGGGTCGCGAGCTCGTCGCGTGCCTCGATCAGGCCGGCGGACTGCATCCGCGCCTTGTTGAGCTCGATCTGCAGCCGCTGGGCTACGCGCTTGTCGTAGGCGTCGGGGTCCTTGGGCAGCGCCTCAAGGGCGGCTTCATACTCGCGGATGGCGACCTTCCAGTCCCCGCCGCTCGCCGCCTCGTGGGCCGCCAGCATGACCGTGTCGGCCGCCTCGAGGGCGACCCGGTGCTGACCCGGCCCTTCGTGATAGGCCCATGCCCCGACGGGGATCACGAGCCATCCGACCAGCAAGATGTTGCGCATGTCTTGGAATCGTCCGGCGCCGACCATCAGCGCCGCACCATGAGTCTATCGGCAGCCGCCGCCGATCAGGGGCAGCGGGTCAGAAATGTTGCCTCGCCCGGGCTGTCCGTCGCTGCAGCGCGCGGTCTACGCCGGCGGCGAGGACCGCGCCGCAGCCATACGCGAGCAGGTCTGCCCACTGGAACCCCTGCCCGAGCACCAGCGCGCCGGCGCTGGTCGACCGTAACTCGCGCAGCCATGGGAAGCTGAGCAGCTGCGAGACCTCCACCGCTGCGCTCAGACAGAACGCGACGAACGCGAGCGGCGCGGGCCTGCACGACGGCACCAGGAAGCCGACCGCGCAGTAGCCCGCCGCTGCGTAGAGCGCATCGCCCGTGTACTCCGCGAACAGGCCGGGGAGCGGGTGGCGACGGGACAGCAGCCCGAGCACGACCACCACGGCCAAAGATCCGGCGAGCGCGGCGCGCCGACGGGCGGAAGGCACGCGCCCAGCATCCGCCCTCATCGTCCCTCGTCCCCAGCTTCTTCGCCCAGGCCGTCGTCCGCGTCGTCGCCTGCTCGATCGTCGTCGTACTCGCCCTCGTCGTAGAGCCCCTCGACGGACACGACGTCGCCCTGGTTCGCGTGCCAGAACAGCGCCGCATAGCCACGGTCGGCGAACTCGTAGTCGACGACGTCCTTTTTGACCTTCATGTCGAAGAGCGGCGGGCGGAGCACCGACCAGACGAAGTAGGGGAACATCGCCGCGAAGACGACGGCGAGCAGGATGAGCTTGTTCCACTGGCGGCCGAGGTCCTGTTCCTTCAGCCACGGATAGAGGAAGTGCATCGCAAGCCAGGTCGCGGCGACCAGGAGACCGGCCTCGAGCCAGCGGCGCCGGCGGACAACGGGTCGGCACGCTTCGCAGACCGGCACGTCGCGCTGCTCGCGCTTGCGGAACAGCCACAGCCAGACGAACAACAGCTCCGCCCAGGAGAACCTGCTGCCGCGGAAGCGCATCGTCCGCGGCGCTTCCTCTCGGCAGCCCACGCAGACCGGCGGAAACGACGGCTCGATGACCTTGGGCAGCGCGACGTCGACCGAGAACGGCATCCCAGCGACCCTCGCCTGCTCAGGCCGCGCGGGCGGACAGCGCGACGCCCGGCCGCCAGCGCGTGCCGAAGTAGTGCAGCAGGATCGGCAGCAGCGTCAACACGAGCGAAGCCAGCAGCACCGCGAGCAGCGCGTACTCGCGCAGCGTCAACGGCTCCAGCAACGGCTTGCGAGAGTCCTTGGCGGCCGCGTCGAGGATGTCGCTCGGCACCTGGCGGCGGTTGCCGTTGTGGAACTCTCCGCCCATGCGGATCGCCACCTGGCGCAGCGTGCTCTCGTCCTGCCGCGACTGCTGGCCGGCGATGAAGCTGCCCGACAAGTGGTCGCCGACGCCGATGACGAGCGTGCCGCCGATCGACGGCGGCAGCGCCGGCATCCCGGTCGCGGGCACGGTGTCGCCGTCGCTGACGACGACCATCAGCGCGCTGTTGGCCCGCCACGGCCGCGCGATGTCGCAGGCGACCTGGACGCCGTCGAACAGCTTGGTCTTGCCGACTTTGAACGCGTACTGCAGGTCGACCTCGCTGAGCATGTGGCGCACGACCTCGATGTCCTTGGTGTCGGTGACGACGGGCTTGGCGCCGTTGTAGGTCGCGATCACCGAGACCTTGTACTGGCCGATCTTCACCCGCTCGAACATCGACTCGATCAGCTCGCGCGCGCGCTCGTGGCGCGTCTGGTCGCCGCTCGCGCCCGCGTCCTTCAACAGCATGCTCGGCGAGACGTCGTAGACCAGCAGCAGGTGGCGCCACTCGTCCTCTGCGATCTCCTCGCCCGCGTGGACCTGCGGCTCCACGTAGATCAGCGCGGTCAGGCCCCAGGCCAGCGCGCTGCTCGAAAGGATCCGCAGGAACGGTGCTGCGCCCACCCACCTCGCCGGCGCCCCGGAAGGACCGAACAGCAGGTGGCGCAGACGGTGCACGCGGCGGGCGTGCAGCAGCTCGCCGATCAGCGTCAGCGCGAACACTCCGAGCGCGGCGTAGAGCGCTACCACGGCGTATGCCTCCACCCCAACAGGAACAGCGAGAACACGCCGAGCGCGCCAAGGCCCGCGATGCAGAACGGGAGGAACCAGTCGACGAGCTCGGCTGTGCCCTGCTCCAGCTCGGCCTTGGTCATGTTGTCGATCTCGGCGAAGACGTTGCGCAGCGCGTTGGCGTCGCCGGGGTTGAAGACCTCGCCGCCCGTCGTGCGCGAGAGG
>JBERSB010000468.1:0-5080 GCA_041236755.1 Luminiphilus sp.
TCGACGCGTCGGTGGGGGGCGTCCGGGTCGTCGGGCTGCCCCGTGGTCCGGTGCTGCGCGATCTTCAGGCCGGGGCGGCCGAACTCCGGCAGACCGTAGTCGACCGTCTCGCCGCTGATCCTGCACCAGACGGGGAACGCGCCGACGGCCGTCTGCGAGGCGGCGGCCGCCAGGTCGACGTAGCCGACCTCCTGGCGCAGCGGCACGAGCGGCGCGCGCCACTCGTTCTGCAGCGCGCCGAGCCAGGCGCCGGTCGCGACAACGACGCGGTCGGCGCGCAGCTCACCTGCAGCTGTGCGCAGCAGAACGGCGTCGCAACAGGAGTCCAGGTCGGTGACCTCGACGCCGGCGCGGACCTCGACGTCGTGCGCGGCGAGCCACGCGCGCAGCCCGTCCAGCGTGCGCTCGGCGGCGAGCACGCCCGCGGTCCGGTCCAGCATCACGCGATCACCCGGTTCGAAGCGGAGCAGACCGAACCTCGCCGTCGCCTCGCCTGGCGTGATCTCCTCGACGTCGACGCCTGCCTGCAGCGTGGCGTCGAGGAACGCGCGGAACGGTCCGTCCGGCGGCCCGAAGAACAGCCCCGGCGTGGGGTGCACGAGGCGCGCGCCGAGCTCGGCTTCGAGCAGCGGCCACGCGTCACGGTGCATGCGCCGTGTCATCTCGACGTAGCGCGGGTCGTGGTACGAGGACCGCGTGATCCTCGCAGCGCCGTGCGAGCCGCCGTGGCTGTGCCCGTGCTCGAAGCGGTCGAGCACCACCACGTGGTGCCCTCTTCGACGCAGCGCGAACGCCGCGCACAGCCCGTGCACGCCCGCGCCGACCACGGCCACGTCGAGCTCGCGGCTCATGTGGCGCCGACCTCGCCTCGCGTCACGGCGCGCACCGGACTAGCGCCGTGCGAGGCGCTGCTTCTGCGCCTTCTTCGCAGCGGCGATGATGCGGTCGGCGGCCTTCGGGTTCGCCTTGCACTCGAGCAGCGCGCTGAGCAGCAGCGGCGCGACGATCGTCGCGTCGGACTCGATCACGAACATCGGCGTCTTCTCCGTGAGCTTGTCCCAGGTGATCTTCTCGTTGGGCGTAGCGCCCGAATACGAGCCGTAGGACGTCGTCGAGTCGCTGATCTGGCAGAAGTAGGCCCAGGGCTTGGCGCGCTGCTCGAGGTCGTACTTGATCGACGGCACCACGCAGATCGGGAAGTCGCCCGCGATGCCGCCGCCGATCTGGAAGAAGCCGACGCCCTTGCCCTTGGCGAGGTCCTTGTAGTCGTCGTAGAGGCCGGCCATGTACTCGATGCCCGACTTGACGATGCTCGCGCTGCACTCGCCGAACTTGACGTGGCCCGCGAAGATGTTGCCGAAGGTCGAGTCTTCGTGGCCGGGCACGACCATCGGCAGGCCGGCCCGCGCGGCGGCCAGCAGCCAGCACTCGTCGGCTCTGCCGCGGTGCTTGCTCTTCGGCAGCTTCTGGATGAGCTCGTAGAAGTACTCGTGCCAGTAGCGCCGCTCGCCGCTCTCGGCGGCGCGCTTCCACATCGGCACCAGGATCTTCTCGACCGCGCGGAACGCCTCGTCCTCGGGGATGCTCGTGTCGGTGACGCGCCACATCCGCTGGTCGAGGATCCGGGTGTCGTCCTGCTTGGTGAAGTAGCGGTAGTCCGGGAAGTCCTTGTAGTGGTCGTCCGCGACCAGCCGGAACAGCGACTCCTCGAGGTTGGCGCCGGTCACCGACATGCCGTGGACCAGCCCCGCGCGGATCGCGGGCGCGAGCGTGATGCCGAGCTGCGCCGACGACATCGCACCGGCCACGGCCCAGTACATGCGCCCGCCGCTTTGGATGTGGTCCCAGTAGGCGAACAGCGCGTCGCGCGTCGCGCGGGCGTTGAAGTTCTGGTAGTTGCGGGTGACGAACTCGAGGATCGGGAGGCTGCTGCGTGCCATGTGGCTCCTCGTATACCCGGCGCCATGGGAAGGTGCGCGTTTTCGGCCGAGCGTTATTGCGCGCGGGCGCCCCGATGTGAGCGGGCATCCTGATCCCTCATCGGGACGAACCCCCGAGGGCACATCTGGTACACTTCTTACGTCTGACCCTACCGATTTTGCCCCGTCGGACCCGTCTCCGCCCATGACCCATATTTTCTGCCGCGCGGCCGCGCTGGCCTGTGCCGTCGCCGTCTCGCTCTCCGCGCAAAGTGCGCCCCAGCGTCCCGCGAGCCTCCTCAAGCTGCGGTTCGCGACCTTCGACCCGATGATCCAGGCGCCGTCCCCGGTCGACGGCCTGCAGAGCCCCGCCTCGGAGCGGCTGCACATCGTGCAGTTCGTCGGCACGCCGACCCAGCAGGGCCGCGACGCCGTGGCGGCTGTCGGCGGCGAGATCGTAAGTTACTTGCCTGAAGACGCATACGTCGTCCGGGCCGACGGCGCTGCGGCGGCTGCGCTGGCCACCTTCGAGACGGTGCGCTGGGTCGGTCCCTACCACCCTGCCTACCGGCTCGACCCCGAGATGCTCGCCGCTGGCGCGCTGCAGTCGACCAAGGCCGGCCGCTACGACCTCGTGATCGCCAACAAGCACACCGACAAGCCCGCGCTGCAGCAGGCCATCGCCGCGATCGGCGGCGCGGTCGTCGACGCGCACGAGGGCAGCCTGCTGATGACCGCCGCGCTCGACGGAGCCCAGCTCCAGCTGGTCGCAGGCTTCGAGCAGGTCCTCTGGATCAACCCGTGGTCCGCGCCAGAAGAGGACATGAACAACGCCCGGATCCAGGGCGGCGGCAACTACCTCGAGAGCCAGACCGGCTACACCGGCCAGGGCGTCAACGCGCACATCTACGAGGGCATCGAGGCGAGCCACCCGGACTTCACCGGCGGCGCGCTCGCGGTGCGCAGCACGGCGGCGGCGGCCTCGCACGGCCACGCCACCGGCGGCATCGTGTTCGGCAACGGGACGTCGAACCCCGCGGTGCGCGGGATGGCGCCCGACGCGGGCAAGTTCTACACCAACTACTCGACGGTCAACACGTCCCGCTGGCAGGTGTTCAGTGACCTCGTGAACATCCACAACGTCAGCCACACGACGGCGTCGTGGGGCAACGCGCGCACGTTCTTCTACACGTCGATCTCGGCCGAGGCGGACGACATCACGTTCGACCACGACATCACGTGGACGCAGAGCCAGTCCAACGCGGGCAACCAGGACTCGCGCCCGCAGGCGTGGGCCAAGAACGTGTTCTCGATCGGCGGCGTCGCGCACTTCAACGACAGCAACCCGGCCAACGACTCGTGGGCCGCGGGCGGCGCGTCGATCGGCCCGGCCTCGGACGGTCGTATCAAGCCGACGATGTGCGCCTACTACGACAACATCGGCACCTCGGACCTGACGTCGGGCGGCTATTCGTCGGCCAACTGGACGTCGGGCTTCGGCGGCACCTCGGGCGCGACGCCGATCGTGGCCGGCCACAACGTGCTGGCGATCGAGATGTACACGACCGAGGTCTCCTCGGGGGTCGGCGGGTTCGGTCAGCCGCTGCGCGTGCCCGGCGGCACCGCGCACCAGAACCGGCCGCACGCGCCGACGCTGAAGGCGCTGCAGTGCATCAGCGGCAGCCAGTACGCCTTCACCGGCTCGAGCAGCAACAACCGTCGGGAGCACCAGGGCTGGGGCTTCCCGAGCCTGAAGACGATGTACGACAACCGCGCGAAGACGTTCATCGTCGACGAGACGGACGTCATCACACAGGGGCAGGTCAGCTCGTGGCCGATCTCGGTCGCCGCAGGTGAGCCGTCGCTGAAGGTCTGCCTGAACTGGTTGGAGCCCGCGGCGAACCCTGCCTCCACGTTCCACCTGATCAACAACCTGTCGCTCAAGGTCACCGCACCCAACGGCACCGTCTACTGGGGCAACCACAACCTCGAGAACGGCGTCTGGTCGACGGCCGGCGGCAGCGAGGACACGGTCAACTCGCTCGAGTGCGTGTTCGTGCAGAGCCCGCAGGCCGGCAACTGGAACGTCGAGGTGCTGGGCACGTCGATCGTTCAGGACAACCACGTCGAGACCGCGGCGGTCGACGCCGACTACGGCCTCGTGGTGGTCGGCGGCCAGGGCACCCAGGTGCTGTTCGCGTCGTTCAACTCGTTCGGCCAGGGCTGCCCCGGCTCGGTGAACGTCCCGGCGAACTGCCCCGAGATCAACCCGAACGGCGGCACGCTCGAGGGCGACCTGCGCGACAACGAGTACTGCTACACGGCCAGCACGAGCAGCCCGATCGACATCACGTCGTTCGACATGTTCACGCGCACGACCACGGGCGGCTCGCTGACGGTGCCCGCGCACATCTACCCGAGCGTGGGCGGCGTGCCGAGTTCGACGCCGATCGCGAGCACGACGGTCACAATCGGTCCGACGGCGCAGTTCTACACCGCGACGTTCTCGTCGCCGGTGACGGTGAACGGCACGTTCTACCTCGGCCTCGACAGCTCCTCGAACAACATCATCATCAGCTCGTTGACGTCGGGCGCGAGCGGCTCGGGCTTCTACCGGGACCTCGTCAACGGCCCGGCAGCGTGGACCCTCTCGGGCCTCGTCGACCGGCCGTCCTACCGCGTCAACTGCACGGGCGGCGGCACCTTCCTCTCGCCGGCGCTCGGCAACACCGGCCTGCCGCAGCTCGGCGGCACCTACACGGTGACGCTGGCCGACGCGCTCGCGCCGGCCTTTGCTGTGCTCGTCTCGGGCGCCTCGAACACGACGTGGTCGGGCGGCAGCCTGCCCGCGCCGTTCCCGGGCGCACCGGGCTGTGACCTGCTGGTCGATCCCGTCGTGCTCGACATGCGCATCACGCCCAACGCCTCGGTCTCGTTCTCGGTGCCGAACAACGTCGCGCTTGAGGGCGCCGAGCTGTTCCACCAGTGGGGCGTGCTGGACGCGGTCAACAGCGCCGGCATCGTGCTGTCCAACGGCGGCCGCGCCCGGATCGGCAACTAGGCCGAGGTCGGCCGCGCGCGCCCTTGGCGGGCGCGCGCGCCGATTCCTCTACGCACTTGCGCGCAGCCCGCCGCTGCGATCTCGCGACTGCATGCTGCGG
>JBERSB010000469.1:0-10215 GCA_041236755.1 Luminiphilus sp.
AGCATCGGCCCGTTCGTGCAGTTCTTCCTGCGCAGGCTCGACCGCGCGCGATGATCTCGCGGTCTTGACCTAGCATGCAGACATGCAGCCCTCCTCGCTCTGCACGGCGCTCGCCGCCCTCACCGCCTGGATCGCCCCCGTCGCGCTGCGCGCCCAGGACGAGCCCGCGCTCCGTTGGACCGACGTCGCCGGGTGGCACCTCGAAGGGCGCGCGTTCGACGACCGCGAGGCGCCCTTCGACCGCCTGCCGGCGGCAGCCCGCGCCGAGGTCCGCGCCAAGGTCTGGGAGCTGTCACGGCACAGCGCGGGCATGGCGGTCCGCTTCGTCACCGACGCGCGCGAAGTGCACGTGCGCTACCGGCTGACGCTGCCGTCGCTGTCGATGTTCCACATGCCGGCCACCGGCGTCAGCGGCGTCGACCTCTACGCGCGCGACGACGCGGGCGCGCTCCGTTGGGTCAACGTGTCGCGGCCGAGCGGCCAAGACGTCGCGCAGCGGCTGTGCGCCGGCCTCGCGCCGCCGCCGGACGACGGCCGGGAGTTCGTGCTCTACCTGCCGCTCTACAACGGCGTCGCGAAGCTCGAGCTGGGCGTGCCCGACGGGGCCTCCCTGCGGGCCGCGCCGCCGCCGCCGAAGAAGCCGGTCGTCGTCTACGGCACCTCGATCGCGCACGGCGCGTGCGCGAGCCGACCCGGGATGGCGTGGCCGGCCATCTTGTCCCGCGCGCTGGATCGCGAGGTCGTCAACCTGGGCTTCTCGGGCAACGGGCGCATGGAGCTGGAGGTCGGCGCGCACGTCGCGGCGATCGACGCCGCGGCGTTCGTGGTCGACTGCCTGCCCAACATGACGCCCGCGCAGGTCCGCGAGCGGACCGTGCCGCTGGTCCGGCAGCTGCGGCGCGCGCGGCCCGAGGCCCACGTGCTGCTGGTCGAGGACCGCACGTTCGCCAACGCATGGGCGCTGCCCGCGCGCGCACGCGCGCACGAAGAGCGTCGCGCTGCGCTCCGCGCCGCGTACCAGGAGCTGCGGCGAGACGACGCGGGAGTGCACTACCTGCGCGGCGACGATCTGCTCGGCGACGACGGCGAAGGCACGACCGACGGCAGCCACCCCAACGACCTCGGCATGCTGCGGCAGGCCGAGCGCGTCGAGGCCGCGCTGCACAAGGCCCTGCGCTGACCTCGACGTCGAGCTATGCTCGGCGACCCGTCCGACCGCTCCGACCGACCGCATGTCCAAGTTCTTCGCATTCTCCGCGACCCTCATCTCGCTGACGTCGCTGGGCGTCGCAGGCTTCGCCTACTACCAGGCGTGGCTCAACCAACCGCTGCAGGACGCCGGGGCCGCGCCCGCGGTGGAGATCGGGGACGTCGCCGGCGTGAAGGCGAACGACCGGGACGTCGAGCTGGCGCTGACGTCGTTCGACGAGGGCGGCAACACCCAGATGCTGTGGCGGTGCGGCAAGCTGCTCGCGGGCGTGCGCCACGACTACGCCGGCGCCTGGACCCAGCTGACCGGACGTGCGCTCGTCGACCCCGACGCCGAGGCCCTGAGGGCAGGCGAGCTGCACGTAACGGTCAACGCGATGCGCGGCCACGGCGAGCACCCCGCGCCCAACGCGATGATCAACACCGTGCGCGCCAACCAGTGGTTCGCGCCGGCGCACCCGACGGCCGTTCTGACCACCAGCGTCGCGCGGGCGCGCGAAGGCGCTGAGCAGGCGGGGTTCGACCGCGCGGTCGACGGCTGGACGCACGCCCTCGCCTGCAAGCTGCGCATGAACGGCGTCGAACGGGACCTGACCGTCTACGCCCGCGTGTCCGTCGGCGATCAGCGGCTCGAGCTCGACGCCGTGTTCCCGATCTCGAGGCAGGAGTTCTCCGTCGCCAAGCGGCAGGGCTTCGAGCCGCCGGCCGAGGTCGACGACGAGGTCCTGGTCGAGATCCGGATCCGCGCGACGCCGGACCCGCTCGCGGTCGTGGCCGAGCTCAACCGCGAGCTGGTCGCGCAGCAGGCCAAGAACGGCGTGCTCACGCAGCAGGTCGAGACGCTGACGTCGCGGCTCGACCGCGTCGAGTCGTCGCAGGCAGACCTGCTGCGCCAGCTGAAGGCGCTCGAGGCGAGCGGCGCGGCCATGGGCGGCGCTGCAGCCGTCGACGTCTCCGAGCTGCCCGCGCGCTTCACCGACTACGTCGACTACAAGAACGAGCGCGGCGACGAGCAGGTGCTCGACCTCGGCTACCAGGCGCCGTTCGAGATGGTGCTGATCGCCGGCGATCCCAACCAGGGCATCGCGCCGTTCTACGCGCAGACCACCGAGGTCACGTGGGAGATGTTCCGCGCGTGGTCCTACTGCACCGACCTCGAGGACCCCTCCTACGCCGCCAAGATGAAGGAGGAGCTGCTGCGGCCGACGCCCTGCTACGAGGACGCGTCGCGCGGGCACGGGTTCGAGGGCACCGCCGTGCTCGGCGTGTCGCGCCGCAACGCCGAGGCGTTCTGCAAGCACGTCAGCGAGCTGACCGGTCGCCCCTACCGGCTGTGGACCGACGCAGAGTGGCGCTACGTGGCCGAGGCGACCGGCGGCGTGCCCGAGGATCCGCTCGCGGTCGCGTGGCTCGACGGCAACTGCCGCGAGGACGAGTGGGGCGCGAAAATGACCATGCCGGTCGGGACGAAGCCGGCCAACAAGTTCGGCCTCCACGACTTCTGGGGCAACGTCGCCGAGTGGGTCATGGACGACGAGGCCTTCATCCGCGGCGGCTCCTACCTCGTGACCAAGGACGAGCTGAAGCTGGACTGGCGCGAGACCGAGAGCCAGGACATCTGGAACGAGACCTACCCGAACCTGCCGAAGAGCCTGTGGTGGTACCGCGACCGGTTCGACATGGGCTTCCGACTGGTCTGTGACCCCGTCAACATCCCCGAGGCGAAGTGACCCCGGCGCGCGCGCTCGCCGCCGCGACGCTGCTGGCGTTCGGCGCTGCAGCAGACGCGCAGCAGGCGCTGACGAGGTTCACCTACGAGCAGGTGCACTTCGGCAACATCCCGGTGGAGATCAGCCTGTACTGCGCCGACGCGCAGACGGCCGCGGACGCGGCGAGCGCGGCGTTCGCTCGCGTGGCCGAGTTCGACGCCATGATGAGCGACTACGCGCTCGACCCGCCGAGCCCGCTCAACCGGATCGCAGCCCAAGCACCTGACCCGACAGAAGCCCCGCCGCTGCTGCTCCGCGCGCTCGCGCGCGCGGTCGAGATGCACGCGGTCACAGACGGCGCGTTCGACGTGACCGCGAAGCCGTTCGTGCAGCTCTGGCGCTCGTCGCGCAAGCTCGGGCAGCTGCCGCCGCGCCACCGGATCGCCAACGCGCGGCGCTATGTCGACGTCGCCAAGCTGAAGCTCGACCCGGACGCCGGTACGGCGGCGCTCACCAAACGCGGCATGTGGCTCGACCTGGGCGGCCTCGCCAAGGGCCTGGTCGGCGACGAGGTCGTCGCGCTGCTCAAGCGTCGCGGCGTCGCGCGATGCCGCTACCGCGCAGGCGGCGACATGGTGTTCGGCGACGCGCCCCCGGGCCAGGCCGGCTGGCGGGTGACCGTGCCCGATCTGTTGGTCGGATCCGAAGGCGCAGCGCGCGAACCGCTGACGTTCGAGGCGTCCAACAGCGCCGCGTCGGTCTCCGGCGACGTCTATCGATACGTCGAGATCGACGGGGTGCGCTATGCACACGTCATCGACCCGCGCACGGGGCTCGGCGTCACCGACCGCAGGGTCGCCTGCGTGCGCGGTCCGCGAGGCATAGACACCGACCCGCTCGCGACCGCGGGCCTGATCCTCGACGAAGCGCGGTGGCGCGAGGCGCTGCGCGGGACGTCCGGGACAACAGGTCACCTCTACGCTCCGTGCCAGTGACGGTACGGACGATTCCGGGGCACCTACGCCATATGGCGGGTATCCCTCGGTCGTCGCTTCGCCATAATCTGCGTATGACTCCGGCTCCGCGCTCCGCAGCTCTCCGAACGCGGCACACCCTGGCCCTGCTGCTGGCGCTGGCGGCGGCCGCAGCGTGCGCGCCCGAGGCCGGCGGCGCCCCCGCGGAGCCGCAGGCCCGGGCCGAGCCGGCGCCCGCACCCGACACCGACCGGCCGAAGCTCACGCTCGGCGTGGTCCCGCAGCAATCGGCCAGCAGGCTCGCGCAGCAGTGGCTGCCGCTCTTGGCACACGTCAGCGCGAGGGCAGGCGTCGAGGTGGTCTTCAAGACCGCGCCGGACATCCCGACGTTCGAGCGGCGCTGCGCCGAGGGCGCATACGACCTCGCCTACATAAACCCCTACCACTACACGGTGTTCCACGAGGACGGCTACCAGGCGATCGCGAAGCGCGCCAACAGCAAGATCAAGGGCATCATCGTCAAGCGCAAGGACAGCCCCGCCCGGCAGCTGACCGACCTCGACGGGGCGCAGCTGGCGTTCCCCGCGCCGCGCGCGTTCGCCGCGACGCTGCTGACCAGGGCCGGGCTGAAGAAGGCCGGCGTCGCCTACACGCCGAACTACGTGTCCTCACACGACTCGGTCTACCTCAACGTGGCGCGCGGCAAGTACGCCGCGGGCGGCGGGATCATGCGCACCTTCAAGAGCGTCGACGCCGAGGTGCAAGAGCAGCTCGAGGTGCTCTGGCAGACGCCCGGCTACACACCGCACGCCTTCGCGGCGCACGAGCGCGTGGACGCCAGAGTCCGCGATGCCGTGACAGCCGTGCTGCTCGCGCTCGGTGCCGACGACGAGGGGCGCGCGCTGCTGGCGCCGCTGAACATCAGCGGCCTGGAGGCCGCGTCGGACAGCGACTGGGACGACGTCCGGGCGCTCAACATCGAGGCCCGCTGAGGCTGCTGCGTTGTCCTTTCAGCTCAAGACCGTGCTCGGGGTGGCGGCGATCGAGGCCGTCCTGCTGTTCCTGCTGGTGTTCAGCAGCAACTCGGCGCTGTCGGCCTCGCTGAGCGAAGAGCTGGAGAAGCGCGCGACGACGACGCTGCGGATGCTGCGCGCGACGGCCCAGGACGCGATCCTGTCCGACGACCTCGCGACGCTCAACTCGTTCGCAGACGAGGCGATCCGCATCCCCGACGTGCGCTACTTCCGGATCTCCGACGACTCCGGCGCGCTCGCGGAGGCGACGGCCGAGGGATTCACGCCGGTCGACCCGCGCGCGACCGCGGACGCTGCCGGTGACAGCGGGGTCTACGCTGCGCAGATCGACCTGATGGTCGGGGACCAACCGCGCGCGACCATCGAGCTGCAGTTCGCTACCGGGACGGCGCTCGCTGCCCGCGCGAACCTGCAGCGCAAGAACCTCCTGATCGCGGCCAGCGAGATGCTGCTGGTCGCGCTGTTCTCGTTCCTGCTGGGGCGCTACCTCACGGGCGAACTGAAGAAGCTGCAGAAGGCGACCGCCGCGATCGCCTCCGGCGAGCTCGGCGTCGTCATCCCGACCAAGGGCACCGACGAGCTCGCGAACGTCGCGCGCGGCTTCAACCGGATGTCGCAGGAGCTGCTGCGCTCGCACGTGAAGCAGCTGGCCAGTGAGGAGCGGCTCGCGGCCGTGCTCGACGGCCTCCGCGACGGCGTCTGCCTGCTCGACGCGCGCTACCGCGTGCGCTACCTCAACCCCCAGGCCTCGGCCTACATCCGCTCGCTCTCGCCCGACTGGCGCGAAGAGACGCCGCTGACGCATCTCGGGCCGTACGTGCTCAAGGACGTCGCCGAGAAGGACGGCAGCCGAGAAGTCCTCGAGTTCGACGAAGACGGCGACACGCGCTTCTTCGACGTCAGCGTGCTCGAGGACAAGGAGTCGCAGCGCCGAGCGGGTGAGCGCATCCTGACCATGCGCGACATCACCAAGGAGCGCGCGAAGGAGCAGCACGATCGCCGCCAGGAACAGCTCGCGGTCGTCGGCCAGCTCGCCGCCGGCATCGCCCACGACTTCAACAACATCCTGGGGATCATCATCGGCGTGGCAGAGCTCAACCTGCTTGAGCCCGAGACGATGGACGCGACGCTGCGGGCCGACTTCAAGACGATCCACGAGCAGGCGCAGCGGTCTTCGAGGCTGATCCGCCAGGTCCTCGACTTCAGCCGCGGCGGCGACGCGGACACCGAACAGATCGACGTCGGCGAGACCCTCGCGTCGACGGTCGAGATGCTGCGGCGCACGATCTCGAGCAAGGTCGAGCTGCACTGCGAGATCGAGGACGGCGAGATGCTGGCGCCGTTCGGGGCTGCCAAGTTCCAGCAGGTCGTCGCCAACCTCGTGATCAACGCCGTCGACGCGATGGGCGGCAACGGCAACATCCACATCGCCGCGCGGCGACGGGCAGGCGTCGCGCTGCGCCCCAACTCGCCCCCGGACCGGAGCGAGCGGTGGATCGTGATCACGATCGCCGACGACGGCTCTGGCATCCCCCGCAAGAACCTGCAGCGCATCTTCGAGCCGTTCTTCACGACCAAGGAGAAGAGCAAGGGCTCGGGACTCGGCCTCGCGCAGGTCTACGGGATCATGCAGCGGCAGGGCGGCGACATCCACGTGGACAGCACGGTCGGCAAGGGCTCGTGCTTCTCGCTCTACCTGCGCCCGGTCGAAGCGGCGCCCGAGCGCGAGCAGGCCGAGGCGGTCGCGCCGGAGCCCCGTCAGGACGAAGCGCCGGACGGCGTGACCGTCCTGGTCGTCGAGGACCAGGACAGCCTCCGCAAGACGCTGGCGCTCATGCTCAGGAGCCTGGGCTACGAGGTGCTCGTCGCGTCCACCGGCGAGCAGGGCCTCGAGAAGTTCACCGCCGATCGCCACCGGATCGACGCGATCCTCACCGACGCGGTAATGCCCGGGATCGGCGGCATCGAGATGGTCACCCGTCTCCGCCAGGACGGCTGCAGCGTGCCGGTCGTGCTCATGTCCGGCTACTTCGAGCGAGACCGCGAGGACCTCGACCGGCTGGAGACCGAGATCGACGCATACCTCCAGAAGCCAATCGGCCGTGACGACCTTGGCGCGACCATGCGCAAGCTCTTCGCGCACGGCCGCACTCCGTCGGACTCCTGAGCGCCGCTGTGGTCGTCGCGCTGCCAGAAGCGCGCTACCATGCGACGCATGGTCGAATCGCAAGCGGCTCGAATCCTGGCGGTCTGCGCGCTCGCCACCGCGCCGTCGCTGCACGCCCAGCAGACCGACAGTGGCGCCCAGCCCGCCGAGCTGGGCGCGGTCCGCTGGTGGCGCGAGGAGACGGCCGCCCAGCGCGCGGCGCGCGCAGACGACAAGCCGCTGCTGGTGCTGTTCCAAGAGGTGCCCGGTTGAAGCACGTGCAAGGACTTCGGTGCTCAGGTCCTGAGTCACCCGCTCGTCGTCGAAGCCGCGCAGACGCTGTTCACCCCGCTGTGCATCTACAACAACACCGAAGCGGACGGTGACGCCCGCGCGCGCGAAGCCTACGGCGAGCGCAGCTGGAACAACCCGGTGGTGCGCGTCGTCGACGAGCAGCGCCGCGACCGCACGCGACCGCTCAGGCGTCAGTGGTCGGTCTCAGGCATCGCAGACCTCATGGTCCGGTCCCTCGAGGCCACCGAGAAGGCCGCCCCGCGGTGGCTGCAACTGCTGCGCGAGACGAGCGACGTTCCCGCCGCGCAGGTGGAGACCGCCATCTTCGGCATGTCGTGATTCTGGGAAGGCGAGGCCGAGTTCGGCCTCCTCGACGGCGTGCTGCAAACCGAGTCGCTCTGGTTCGACATCGCCGAGGGCGTGCGCGTGACGTACGACAAGCGGCGCGTGGCCTTCGACGCGCTGCTCGAGCGCGCGCAGGCGCAGCGCTGCTACCTGTTCGTCTGGACGACGACCCCAGCGCAGCAGAAAGCGGCGCGCGGCGCGGTCGGCGAGCGCGCGCAGCGGTTCGAGGACGTGCCCGCGCGCGATCGTGAGCGGCGCGACAAGGAGCAGCATTTCTACCTGTTCAAGAGCCCGCTCCGCCGGCTGCCCATGACCGCAGCGCAGGCCACCAAGGTGAACGCCGCGCTCCGGGGCGGCGGCGACGCCTACCGCGCCTACCTATCACCCGGACAGCTCGCGTGGCTGCAGGAGCTGAAGGACGCGCCGAAGAAGCCCTGGCCGGTCGCGCAGGGCGTGCCCATGGCGGCTGCGGTCCGCGCGTTCCTCCGCGTCCGCAGCCGGTAGACGGCAGCCGGCAGGCGCACCGTTCAGTCGAGCGCGACGCGGCGGCCTTCGCTGGCGCTGACGTAGGACGCGTAGACAGCGCGCACGACGTCGCAACCCAGCGCCCCGTCGACGTCGGAGCGCGAGCCTCCGCAGACGTGGTCGGCGACCGACTGCAGCAGGCCCTGCTGGCCCGAGAGCCAGAGCTCGTCGGGCAGCGGCGTCGACCAGCCCGCCTGGCCGTGCAGCTTCTCCATCATGTACTCGTCGCCGAACGCGCCGTCGCGCACGGCGTAGGACTTGAGCGTGTCGACGGGCGACAGCGAGCACTCGAAGCGGTGGTCGCTCGCGAGCACCGTCAGGTGGCTCTGCATGCCGCCCAGCATGTTGTCGCTGCCGAAGCAGGTGCCGCGCGTCCCGTCGTCGAACTGCAGCACGCACGTCCCCCAACTCTCGACCGGGCTCCACCCCTTCGCGACCTCGCAGGCAGCGTCGCCCACAGCCGCCGACAGGTCGGCCACGTCCGCGGTGACGGCCACCACGCGCGTCGGCACGCCGCGCCGGCGGAGGCCTTCGCGCCGCTTCCACCAGATCATCGTCCCGATCGGGTGCGCCCCCAGCCGCAGCAGCGCGCCGCCGCCGGCGAACCGCCAGTCCCTGGCGTAGGCTGCGTGGGACCCCGAGTGGCTCTCCCAGCCGCGCATCTCGAGCGTGACCCCCTCGGACGCCGCCGACAGCGCGGCGGCGCGCTGGACGGACGGCGCGAAGATCCAGTTCTCGCCGTAGAAGAGCTGCACGCCGGCCTTGGCACACGCCGCCACCATCAACTGCGCTTCGCCGACGGCTGCCTCCATCATGCGGACGCGGTCGGTGGCGGCGACCTCGGCCGCCGAAGCGTCGGACGCAAGGCCCTGCCACCAGTAGGCGGCCAGCGGCTTGGTGCAGAGCACGTGCTTGCCGGCATCCGCCGCGCGCGCGCAGAGCTCGGCGTGCGCGTGGTTCGGCACGCACAGGTCGACCAGCTGGATCGAGGGATCTGCGAGCACTTCGTCGATCGACGCCGCGCGGTCGGCGCCGTGCTCCGCAGCGAACGCCTCGGCGCGCGCGCGCTCGCGGGACGCGACGACGACCTCGACGTCGGCGTGGTGCACCTTGCGCCAACAGGTCAGCCGCGTGCGCGCGAGGAAGCCGGTGCCGACGACGGCGACAGGGAGCGAGGCATTCATGGCGAGGCAGTGTAGACGCAGCCAGCCGCGGTATCCTGCCAGGAGATGACCCCTCTCTCCGCTCGCGCGTCGGCTCGCGTCGGCCTGCTCGGCAACCCTTCCGACATCTACGGCGGGCGCGGTCTCGGCTTCAGCGTCGCAGGGCTGACGGCAACGGTGACGCTCTCGGCAGCGCCCACGCCCGCGCTGCCCAACGACCTGTTCCGCGCGGCCTGGACGCTGATGGCCCGCGAGCTGGAGGCCGCGGGCATCGACGCCGACCGGCGGCCGTTCACGCTGACGTTCGAGAGCAGCATCCCCTTCCAGGGCGGCCTGTCCGGCTCGAGCGCGCTCGTGATCGCGGCGCTGCGCGCGTGGAGCCGGTGGTTCGGGCTGCCGCTGAACGCCCGGCGCACCGCCCAGCTCGCGCTCGAGGTCGAGAACGACGTGCTCGGCATCCGCGCGGGCCCCCTCGACCGGGTCGTCCAGGCGCACGACGGGCTGCTCGCGATGGACTTCGCGCGTCAGTTCGAACCGGACGCTGCGCGCCGGCTCGCGCCCGAGCTGCTGCCGCCGATGCTGCTCGCGTGGCACGGCGTGCCCGGCGAGAGCTCGGGTGACGTGCACGCGCCGGTGTTCGCGCGCTTCGAAGCAGGCGACGCCGCCGTCGCCGAGGTCATGTCGGAGCTGGCCCGCAACGCCGACGCCGGCGCAGCAGCGCTCGAGGCGGGCGACCGTGAGGCGGTCGCCGCCTGCGTGGACCGCAACTTCGAGCTGCGCGCGCAGGTCTTCCCGATCGCCGAGGCCGACCGGGAG
>JBERSB010000470.1:0-2506 GCA_041236755.1 Luminiphilus sp.
GCCGCTTCGATCTCCCGCTCCTGGTCGACGAGCTGTGCGTCCGTCTTGCCGGCCGCGATCGCCTCGTCGAGCTCTGCGACGAGGCCCTTCACCTGACTCTGGTACTCCTGGAAGATCTCGGTCGCGAGGCGTGCGGCGCGGGTGCCGTCCTTGCCCTTGAGCTGGGTGTAGGCCTGCTCGGCCTTGTCGAGCGCGCCGGTGTCGACGTGCAGGCGACCGAGGAACGCCAGCACCTGCGGCACGTAGATGTCGCCGTCGGCGCTGAAGTTGGTCAGGAAGTTGCTGACCGCGTCGACCGCGGCGCCGTACTTCGACAGGTCGCGGTCGATGCCGAACTCCTCGTTGCCCCTCGCCTCGTAGTAGGCGACCTGGACGTCGTTGTAGGCCGCCGCGGCGAGCGCCGCCTTGCGGACCTGCTGCTTGCCCGTGTCACGCGCGTGCAGCTCGTTGTCGGCGACATACTTGCGGTAGGTGGCGAGCGCCTCGCGCGACTTCGCGAAGTCGCCTGCCGAGGCGTAGGCCCGCGCGACGCGCACGGCGGCCTGCTCGTAGTAGACGTAGTCGGACGTCACCTTGGAGAACTCGGTTGCGGCCTCGACCCACTTGCGTTCGTTGAAGAGCTTGGTGCCTTCCTTGAAGGCGACCTTGTCGGCGCCGCCGGTGTTGATCTGCGCCGCGGCGTTGATCGCCTCGTCCCAGAAGCCCTTGAAGAACGGGTCGTCCTTGGTCTCGCGCTTGTGCGCGGAGACGCTGCGGTCGATCGCGTCGCCGGCGTCGTTGGAGATCGGGTCGGCCTTGTCGCCGTAGAGCTTGGCGCCCTCGACGAGCGCGATGATGGCCTCGAGCTGCCGGTCGGTGCGCCGATACGCGTTGCCCAGCATCAGGTGGGCCTCCATGCCCAGCTGCTTCTTCTCGTCGTCGGTCAGGGCCGCGATCGACGCGCGCAGGTTCTTGATGGCGGACTCGTAGTTCTTCTTCTGCAGGTCGCCCTTGCCGACCTCGAACAGCAGCGAGCCGGACACCAGGTTCTTCTGCAGCGCCAGGATGTCGGCCAGCACGGCCTTCGCCTTGACGCCGACGTAGTCGGCGGGGTGCTTGTCGTTGATGCGCTGCGTCATCGCGAGCGCCTCCTGCACCTTCTGGGCGTCGCCCGACTCGGCCTTCCAGCGGCTCTCGGCGAGCAGCATCAGGTGGCCGAAGCTCTCGGAGACGATGTCGAAGAGGTCCAGGCCCTCTTCACCGAACGTCGTCATGTGCTCGCGGAACCGGGCGAACAGCTCGCCGGTGCCTTCTGCGCCTTCGCGCGCCATCGTCTCGCCCGCGCGCACGTAGACCTCCTGCACCATTCCGAACAGGAAGCCCTGCATCTCGCCGCTCAGCTGCAGGTTGCCCTCACGGGCCTCGGTCAGCGCCGTGATGATCTGCTCGATCGTGTCGCTGTACCACTCGATCGCCTCGCCGATCTCGCCCTTGACCTCGTAGCACTGGGCGATCTCGAACAGGCCGCGCAGACCCAGCGCCGACTCCTCGCCGGCTTCGAGCACCATCTCCTCGAGCTCTTCGATCGAGCGGTCGACGAGCACGCCGCGGTTCTCCTTGTCGGCCTTGGCCTGCTCGCGCGTCAGCACGGCTTCCTTCATCCACATCAGGAAGAACTCGATCTCCTTCTGCGGGTCGCCGCGTTGGCTCTCGAGCATCGTGCGGACGCCGCGGCAGGCCTCCTTGCCCGCCTTGAGCACGCCGATGGCCTCCTCCTGGAGCTCGGCGACGAGCTCGGGCGACTCCTCGCGCGCGATGTCGAGCTCCTCGATAAGGAACTGGCCGAAGTCCTGCGTCGCGTTCGCGAGCGTCGACTGCGCCTGCAACTTGACCTCGCCGTCCGACGAGCGGTCGATCAGCTCCTTGGACTTCTCGACGGTCTCCTTGAACAGCGCGCGCTGCTGGCCGCGGTCGCTGCGCGAGCGCGCGCCGTAGTAGGCGACCTCGACCGACAGCTGCGCGATCCGGTCCTGGTCCCCGGCGCCACGGAACTCGGTCGCGAGCCGGTCGGCCTCGGACTTGGCGAGCTCGATGAAGCGCATGTCCTTGGCGAGCGCGCGGACGAAGTTGATCTCACGTCCGAGCTGGTCTTGCGCGGACAAGCTGGAGGACAGCGCGCCGAAGGTCAGCGCGAGGGCCGCGGACATGGCGCCCAGGCGGCGCGCGGAAAGGCTGGTCACAGACAGACTCCGATGGTTGGCTGCAGCAGAACGCTGCACGGATTCGGGAACCGGTAGTTGGGGACGACCCGGAAACCGTCGAGCGGGGACGGCGCCGAAGTCGCGATCGGAGTGCGGGTTCGGGGGACAAAGCCGCACGCCGCCGAGGGGTCGAACGGAGGAGTATAGCGACCGGTTCATGCGATCCAAGGCGCTCAGGCGCACCGATGCGGTCGCCGCGGAGCCGGGCGCGCGGCCGGGCATACGAAGGACCGGACCAAAACCGCCAGCGGCCGGCGCCTCGTGGC
>JBERSB010000471.1:0-3972 GCA_041236755.1 Luminiphilus sp.
GGGACCTGGACGCTGCGGAGCACGAGCGCCTCTGGCGGTTCGTGCGGTCGCAGGGTCTCGCGATGCGCGAGCGCCTGCCCTGCGCGCGCGTCTGCGTCTCGGTGATCGGGTGGGCGGTGCGCCACGCGCACGTGCACCTGCTCCCTCCCGATCGGCCGGGTCAGGTAGAGGGGCTGGACGGCGAGCCGCTGCCGGACGCGGAGATGGCCGCGATCGCGGCCCGCTTGCGAGGGTGACGAGCCTCAGCCCGTCAGCCGCGGGTTCTCCGGGAACACCTCTTCGCCGTCGCAGGTCTTGAGGTAGTCCGCGAACGCGCGCAGGAACCAGCTGAGCTCGTCGGAGACCTCGGGGTCGAGCTGCTTGCTCTCGGTCGCGTTGCCGATGCGCGCCGCCAGCTCGGCGAAGGGCGCGGTCGCGAGCAGGAACGCGGGGAAGTCGTCGTCGGGGAGCGGGCCCTCGGCGAGCGCGCGCAGCCGCGCGAGCCAGGTGACCTGGTCCTTCGCGTAGCGCTCGCGCGCCTCGTGGCGCTCTTGGAGTGTCAACGTGCGGGGATCCGCCAGAAAGTCGTAGGTGTCCACTTGCCTCCCAAGGGATTCAGATCTGGGTTGTCGATCGGCCCTTGGCACCGGATTCTTGAGCCGTTGCCCACAAACACTCCCCTTGCAGCGCGGCGTCTGAGGCGCGGCGACGACGAGGCCCGCGCGGTCGCGGCGGCGGTTGGCGTGCACGGGGTCTACGTCTTGAACGCGCTCGCCGCAGACCAGGTCGACGGCGTGGTGCTGTCGCTCGACGAGGTCGCCTGCGGGGTGGCGTGGTTCGGCCCGCGGGGCAACCTCGTGCTGGTCAGCGACGAGCGGCTCGACGAATACGCCGCTGCGGTCGCCGAGCAGGTGGCGAGGTCCCGGTGGAGCTGGCGCATCGCGCTCGGGCGGCCGGTCGTGGTCGACGCCATAAAGACGCGGGTCGGGCGGCCGACGCTCGCGCACAGAGAGCAGATCTACTACGTCGCGGCCCCCGACGACGTGCCTGGCGACGTCGTGCGCGACGACGTGCGCTGCGCGGTCGCCGAAGACCGGGAGCGGCTGGCGCGCGCGACCCTCGCGCTGAACGCCAGCGACCTCAACATCGCCCCGGAGCGGGTCGATCGGCGCTGGCTCTACCGCATGATCGAGGAGCGCACCAAGGACAGGTCGACGCGCGTGCTCGGGCCTCCGGGGGAGCTGTGGTGCAAGCTCGACCACGGCAGCAGCGGCCCCGGCGGCCTGGTTCTCGAGGGCGTCTACTCGTTCCCCGAAGTGCGCGGCCGCGGTCTCGCGACGGCGCTGGTCGGCAGCTGCATCCACGCGTCCGGCAGAGAGGCGTCGCTGCACGTCGCGGCCGACAACGCGCCCGCGCGTCGCTGCTACGAGCAGGCGGGGATGCGGGAGGTCGGCAGCTGCAGGCTGCTGCTGCTCGGCTAGCGCTCAGCGCAGCAGGAACGCGAACGCCAGCTCCGGGCCGAACAGCGGGTGCTCGCACGGGCGCCGGAGGTGCAGCGCCAGCATCTCGCGCCGCAGCGTGTCGCTCAGCAGGTCGGCCTCCTGGTGCTTGCCGACCGCGCGCAGGCTGCGGGCGAGCAGCGCCTTGGTCATCGGCGAGTCGGACATCCGCGCGGCCCGGGCGAGCGCTGCTTGCATCGCGCCGACCTCGCCTTGCTGTTCGTGGGCGAACGCCTCCAACAGCGTCCCCCAGGCGCTGTCGCCGTCGCGCGAGAGCGTCGCCTCCAGACCGTCGGCGCGGCGGCCGGTGCGCAGGACCTGGTCCATGCCGCCGACGAACGCAGCCGCGTCGCGCGTCGCGGCATCGATCGGCAGGCGCTGCACGGCGGCGACGAGCGCGGGCACCACGGGCGCGCTGCCGAGGCGGACCAACACCGCGCCCGCCTCGGCGAACTCGGCGAGGCGAGCGTCGAGCACGGTGGGGTGCGCGGCGAGCCACCGCAGGTCGTCGACCAACAGCTCACGCGCAGCGTCGCGGTCGTCATGCAGCAGGGCGCGCGCCGCTTGCATCCGGAGCAACTGGTGCTCGAGGGTGTCGTCGTCAGCACGGCGCTCCTGCCGCATCCGCGTCAGCAGCGCGCCCAGCTCTTCGTGTCGGCCGCTCTCGTGCAGCGCGATCGCCCACGGCAGCAGCAGCCACGGCGTCGGGAGCCTCATGCTGGCGGCGCGCAGGTGGTCTGCCGCCGCCGCGGGGTCGCCGCTGCCCAGGCACGACCAGCCCAGGTGGTAGGAGACGAAGCCGCGCTCGGGGTAGGCGCGGTGCAGCTGCTCCAGCAGCGGCCGCGCGTCTCGGAACTCGGCGCGGCAGTTGTGCGACCGCGCGGCGGTGTAGACCGGCGCGGCGTCGTGCGGACGCTCACGCCGCGCGACGGCAGCCAAGGTCGCGAGCTCGCGGTCGAACTGGCCCGCGCGCGCAGGCTCCCGGGCCGCTTTGGCGAGCAGCAGCGTGCGGGCCAGTTTGTGCTGCACCGTCGGTGAGCACCGGGCCTCGTAGCCCAGCGCCTCGCGACAGATCGCGAGCGCGCGGTCCGGCGCGCCGCGCAGCAGCTCGAGCGCCGCCAGCGGCTCCAGGATGAACGGCGCGCCGCCGTCGCGGCGGCGGGCCTCGCGCAGGGTCGCATACGCGTCGGAGAACGCGCCGGTCTGCACGAGCGCGTCGGCGTCGGCCACGGCGAGCACGGCCCGGGCGTCGGACGACGTCAGCTGCGCTACGGGTAGCGGGCGATCGCAGGATTCACCGAGCGCCGTGCGGCACGCCCAGGCGAGCCGATCCAGGGCGTCGAAGAGATCGTCCGCCTCACCGCCGGGGCCCAGGCGCAGCGTGGCGATCGTCCTCGTCGTCTCGGCGTGCTCGAGCGCTGCGGCCGCGGTGCGGGTCTCGGGGTCCAGGGACAGCACCAGCGTCGCTCCGCCGTCTTGCGGCTGGGGCAGCACGGCGAACCGGGCGCTCTGCCCGAGCGCCGCGCGCCACCCGGTGCGCACCGCGGGGCCGCCTCGTTCGTCCGCGAACGCGCCGCCGACGGACGCTCCGAGGCTCGTTCCCGGCGGCAGCGGCGATCGGACGAGGACCTCGGGCAGCGGGCCTTGCAGCGGCGTCGGGCGGGGGGCCTCGGGCCCGAGGCACGCGGCCAGCGCCCAGGGCGCGAGCAGGAGGAGGAGGCGCACGCCGGAAGTGTGGCGGACAGCTAGCTGCCGCTCAACCTGACGGCGCTGGAATGCCGATACCACGGACGTGATGCGCACCTATGCAGCGAGCGGGCTCCTGGCATTCGTCACCGCGTCGATCCCTGCCCAGGTCGGCAGCGGCGCGAGCGGACAGCCGCCTGCCAACCCGACCCAGGTCCCGCAGCCCCCGGGCCAGACCAGCGCCGTCCGCTTCGAAGCGAACGGCTGGCCGTCGGACCCGGGCACCGCGACGTCGGGTGGCGCTCGGAGTCGGTTGGTCCGGCCCGGGGCCGCGCGCGCGACGCCGCCCGCGCCGGGCGGTGCTGCGCCTACGGGGACGCCTGTGCGAGCGGCCGCCGCCGCGTCCCCGCCGCCTGCGTCGGGGATAGAGCTCGGATCGCCCTTGCACGACGTGTTCCGCGAGACGCGGTCGCCAGGCGCGTTGAAGAACATCGGCGGGCTGCGCGCCCGGTGGCGGCTGACGGTGCACGGTCCCGAAGGCGAGGCGATCGGCGTGCGCGAGTACGTGCACACCGCGGATCTGACCTTCGCCTCGCGCGACCGGCTCGAGTGCGACGGCCGCGTGTTCGCCCGCGACGACCGCCGCATACTCGCCGGCAGGAGCGGCATCCCGACGGAGCACCTCAAGGAGCTCGCCGCCGTCGAGCTGGCGCTCTTCGGTCTGCACGCGCGGATGCCCTGGTGCTACGGGGACGGCCGCAGCTTCGCCGTGCTCGACCGCAGCGCAGCGGAGCGCGGCGGCGAGCGC
>JBERSB010000472.1:0-7540 GCA_041236755.1 Luminiphilus sp.
GAGCCGGCTGTGCTCGTAGTCCGTGCCGAGGCCCTGCTGCGCTTCGCACTCGCCGTCGGTGAGCGCCACGTCGATGCGGTCGCCGTCGTCGTCCAGCGTGAAGTCGGCGGTCTCGCCGCTGCTGTGCACGGTCACCCAGGTCGTGCGGGACTTCCGCTTGCCGTCGCTGTCGCGGTAGTGCTCGGTGCGCTTCTCCTCGATGCTGTAGCCGTACGCGACGCAGCGCACGTCGAACCACGGGCAGGTCAGCGGGTCGTGACTCACGACGACGCCGCGCAGCCACGCGTCGTCGTGGGCGCTGAGGGCCCGCACGGGCAGCTGCGGCGCGCGCGCGAACAGGAACGTCTGCAGGTCCTGCTTGCGCAGGCGCCACGCGAAGATCCAGGCGATCAGCGCGCCGGCGGCGATCAGGCCGATCCCTGCGTGTGTGCTGGTGAGCTCGGCCAGCACGGCGGGCCCTCAGCCCTCGGCGCGCGCGGCCCGCACCATCTCTCGGAACACCACCATGCCGTCGCCGTCGGCCGGCAGCGCGCCGTCGTCGAGCAGCGTGCGCCGCCAGTTGGGCATGTGCGTGGGCAGGTAGCTGCGGTCGGGGTGCGGCATGACGCCGAGCACGCGGCCGTTGTGGTTGGTCAAGCCGGCGATGCCCAGCGGCGCGCCGTTGGGGTTGTCGGGGTAGCGCTCGGTGGGAGCGCCCGCCTCGTCGACGTACTGGACCGCCGCGAAGCCTTCGTCGAGCAGCGTCTGCAGCGCAGCGCGGTCCCTGGTCATCAGCCGTCCCTCGCCGTGCGCGGCCGGCCAACGCACGGTGAGGCCCTCGGGCAGGAACACGCAGCGCGACGTGCGCGTCTTCAGCGTGACCCAGCGGCACTCGTAGTGGTTGCTCAGGTTGTGGGTGAGCGTGACGGTCTCCTCGAGGCGGTCGCTGACGCACGGCAGCAGGCCGAGGCGGACGAGGACCTGGAAGCCGTTGCAGATGCCGAACGCGAGGCCGCCGCGGTCGACGAACTGCAGCACCCGGTCGCCGAGCCGCGCCTTCATCTCCTGCGCGAGCACGCGGCCCGAGCTGATGTCGTCGCCGTAGCTGAACCCGCCCGGCACGGACAGGATCTGGAACCGGTCGAGCAGCTCGGGCTGCGCGAGCAGCTTCTTGATGTGCACGTACTCGCTTACGGCGCCGGCGCGCTCGAACGCGTGGTGCGTCTCGCGCTCACAGTTGATGCCTGGGGCGCGCAGGATCAGGGCCTTCGGCGCGCTCATCGGCCGGCCTCCGTAACCAGGGCGCCGTCGAGGTCCAGCGGACGCTTCCAGCACGCCTCGGCGTCGGCGACGCTCAGCGCGGCGAGCTCATGAGCGCCGTCGCAGTAGCGCAGCAAGGGCGCCTCGGTGACCTCGCCGACGGCCGCGAACGGGACCTCGTGCAGGTTCGCCTCGAGGTCGCCCATGCGGTCGGGGGCTACCTCGAGCAGGAGCCGGCTCTGGGACTCGCTGAACAGCCGGCGGGTCGCGTCGAGCGCGCCGTCGGTCTTCATCGTCGCGACGTCGATCGAGGCGCCGACCTTGCCGCCGATGGCCATCTCGGCGACCGCCGCCATCAGCCCGCCCTCGCTGAGGTCGTGGGCTGCGAGCACGCAGCCGGCCTGGATCGCGCGGTGCACGCCGTGCAGCACGTCGCGGGCAGCGTCCTTGTCGACGCGCGGAGCGTTGCGGCCGAGGTGGCCCTTGGTCTTGTAGTAGACGCTGCCGCCGAGCTCGTCCTTGGTCACGCCCACCAGGACCAGCTTGCTGCCCGGTCGCTTGAAGTCGCTCGTCATCGTGCGGCGCACGTCGGGGATCACCGACATCGCGGTGACCAGGATGCACCCTGGGATGCGGATGGTCTTCTCGCCGCCGTCCTCCAGGGTCGCGCGGAACTCGTTGTGCAGCGAGTCCTTCCCGCTCACGAACGGGGTGCGGTAGTGGGTCGCGAGGTCGCACAGCGCCTCGGTCGCGCGCACCAGCTCGCCCAGGCACTGCGGATCGCGCGTGTTGCCCCAGCAGTAGTTGTCGAGCACGACCGTGTAGTCGGGGTCCCCGCCCGCTGCGACCGAGTTGCGCATGGCCTCGTCCAGGGCGCACTCGGCCATGGAGGCCGGGTCGATGCGGCTGTAGCGCGGGTTGAGCCCGTTGCTGAGCACGACGCCGCGCGCGGAGTCGAGCTTGGGCGCGAGCACCGCGGCGTCGGCGGGGCCGTCCTCGCGCACGCCGCAGAGCGGCTTGCCGGCGCTCGCTGCCTGCACCTCGTGGTCGTACTGCCGGATGATCCACTCCTTGCTGCAGACGCCGAAGTCGGCGAGCACCTGCCGCAGGGCGCCTGCGTGGTCTGTTTCGGCCGGCAGCTCCGGCTCGGAGAGCGTCGGCGCGACGTAGCTCGCCTCGAGCACGCGGTCGGGCAGGCCGTCGTGCAGGAAGCCGAGGTCCATGTCGCAGTGCACGGCGTCTTCGTGCTTGACGACCAGGCGGTTGTCGTCGGTGAACGTGCCGAGCACGACCGCCTCGCAGCACTCGGCCTCGCAGACCTCGAGCACGCGGTCGAGCTTCTCGGGGGGGACGGCCAGCACCATGCGCTCCTGCGCCTCGCTGATCCAGATCTCCCACGGCGCGAGCCCGTCGTACTTCAGCGGCGCGCGCTCGAGCTGGACCACGGCGCCGAGGCCTTCGGCCATTTCGCCGACCGCCGAGCTGAACCCGCCGGCGCCGCAGTCGGTGATCGCCGAGAACAGGTCCTCGTCCGCGCACGCGAGCACGGCGTCCATCGCCTTGCGCTCGGTGATCGGGTCGCCGATCTGCACGGCGCCGCCGCTCAGCGACTCGCTCTCGGTGTGCAGCTCCAGCGAGCTGAAGGTCGCCCCGTGGATGCCGTCACGGCCGGTCCGGCCGCCGAGCGCGACGATCTTGTCGCCGGGGTTGGCCTTCTTGTGGGCGCGCGCGGTCGGCAGGATGCCGACGTTGCCGACGTAGACGAGCGGGTTGCCGACGAAGTTCTCGTCGAAGTGCACGCTGCCGTTGACGGTCGGGATGCCCATCGGGTTGCCGTAGTCGCGCACGCCCGACACGACGCCCTGCATGACGGTCAACGGGTGCAGGCATCCCTGCGGCAGGTCCTGCGCTGCGAGGTCCGGCGGGGCGAAGCAGAACACGTCGGTGTTCGCGATCGGGCGCGCCGCGAGGCCCGTGCCGAGCACGTCGCGGATCACGCCGCCGACCCCGGTGCCCGCGCCCCCGAACGGCTCGATCGCCGACGGCCGGTTGTGGGTCTCGACCTTGATGCACACCGAGTCGACGTCGTCGAACTTGACGATGCCGGCGTTGTCGACGAACACCGACACGCAGAAGTCCCGGTCGAGGGTCTTGGTGACGTTGGCGATCGTGGACTTCAGCAGGTTGTCGATCGTGCGGCCCTCGAACTGCACGGTTCCCGTCAGCGTCTTGTGCTTGCAGTGCTCGCTCCAGGTCTGCGCGAGGGTCTCGAGCTCGAGCCGCGTCGGCGCGCGGCCGAGCCCGTCGAAGTGCGCCTGGATCGCCCGCATCTCGTGCCCGTCGAGGGCGAGGCCGCCGTCCCTCGACAGCGCGACCAGTGTCGCTTCGTCGAGGCCCTGCAGCGGGACCTCGTGCACCGTCAGGTCGGGCGGGGGCGACGCGCCGGGCAGGCCGTCGGGCAGGCTGTCGACGAGGATCTGTTGCACGGTGTCGTTGGCGAGGCCCTTACGCGCGACGGCGAGCAGCTGCTCGGTCGCGACCTCGCCCTCGACGTCGTAGGTGCGGTAGGTCCCGGCCGCGACGACGGGCAGCCCGAGGTCTGCGAGCGCCTTCTGCACCGAGTGGGCGACCGGGTCGGTCACGCCGGGCTTCGGCACGATGGTCAGCGAGTGCGCGCCTTCGGGCGCGGCCGCCGTCGCGCCGGGCTCGTGCACCACGAAGCGCTCGACGACGGGGTCGCACAGCACCGCCTCGGCGACCGCCTCGACCTGGGTGCGCTCGAGCTCGGCGCCGAGCAGGTAACCTCGGCGTGACCGGACGCCGGCGACGGCCTCGAGTCCAGCTGCACGGAGCGTGCGCTGGGCGGCGTCACCGATGGGGTCTAGTTGGTCCGCCCGGGCCAGAACATCGATACGCCACGCCTGCATGTGCCCGCCAACATGCAGCGCACCGTGAAGTGGCGCAAGAGCGGGGAACGCGCGCGAACACGGTTCTACGGCGCGTCGCAGCGTTCATAACTCTCCACAAAGGTGGGCGCCGCGCGCGTCTGCGGGCTGCGCTCAGTAGCTCTCGTCTTCCGCCGGGAACGAGCCTGCGCGCACGTCGTTGCAGTAGCCCTCGATCGCGCCGGCGATGTCGCCTGCGAGCTCTCGGTAGCGACGCACGAAGCGCGGCCGGAAGCGCGTGAACATGCCGAGCATGTCCTGCGTGACCAGTATCTGGCCGTCGGTGTAGGGGCCCGCGCCGATGCCGCTGATCGGCACGGTGGTCGCCTCCGACATGCGCTTGCCGAGGGCGGCGGGCACCTTCTCGAGCACGATCGCAAACGCGCCGGCCTGTTCGAGCGCGATCGCGTCGTCGACCAGGCGGTCCTGCTCCTCGCGCTCGGTGCCGCGCGTCTTGTAGGTGCCGAACTGGTTGATGCTCTGGGGCGTCAGGCCGACGTGGCCCATGACCGGGATGCCCGCGTCGACCAGCTTCTGCACGGTCGGCGCGAAGGGCACGCCGCCCTCGAGCTTGACGGCCTCCACGTGGCCTTCCTTCAGCAGGCGGCCGGCGTTGCGCAGCGCGTCCTTCTCGGACACCTGGTAGCTGAGGAACGGCAGGTCGCCGACCACCAGCGCCCGCTCGCAGCCTCGGCTGACCAGCTCGCAGTGGTAGACCATCTGGTCCATGGTCACCGAGACCGTGGTGTCGCGGCCCTGCATCACGGTCGCGACGGAGTCACCTACGAGCAGCACGTCGACGCCCGCTTCGTCGAGCAGCGTCGCGAACAGGTGGTCGTACGCGGTCAGCGCGGCGATGCGTTCGCCGCGCTGCTTGCGCTCCTTGAGCGTGGCGGTGGTGACCTTGCCCGCGGCGGCCATCGCTACCAGTCTCCGAAGGTGTCGTCGTCTCGCGGCGGTGCGGGCGGCGGCGGCGCTGCGCCGCTGTCGCCCGGCGGCGGCGGCGGACGGTAGTCGTCGGTGCCCTTGTCGGCGAGCCGCGGGCCGCGGCGCTTGGGGCGGCCCTTGCCTTCGACGATGCTGCCGAACGTCGGCACGCGCTTGGGGTCCAGCTCGACGTCGAAGGCCGACAGGTCCTGGGCGATCGGCTCGATCACCTCGACCTTGCCGCGGCGGTCGCGCGAGCGCGGCACGACGCCGACGTCGCTGCGCACGCCCGAACGCGAGCGACGCGAGCGCTTGCGGCCGTCCCGCTTGTCGTCGCCGCCCTTGCGGTCGCCGCGCGAACCGCCCTTCTTGGCTTTGACCTTGCGCTGCTGGTCTTCGCCTTGCGGGCGCTGCTCGTCTCGGCTGTCGCCGTCGGTGGCCTCAGCGCTCTTCGCGCCGCCTTCCTCGTCGTCTCGGCGTTCGCGTCCGCGGCGGCCACGGCCACGGCGGCGTCGGCGCTTGCGGCGGGGCTCGCCGTTGTCCTCGTCCTCGTCCTCGTCGCGTTCGTCGTCGTCGAAGGTGACGTCTTCGAGCGTCAGCTCGCTGTAGGTGGCTTCGAGGTCGGGGCCGTCGTCGTGCTCGCGGTCGTCCTCGTCCCTCCTGCTACGGCGGCGACGCCGGCGCTTGCGTGGCGCGGCGTCGGCCTCGGGCGCGTCTGCGTCTTCGCCTGCCGGAGCTCGGGGCTCCTGGTCGTCACGGTCCTGGTCGTCACGGTCCTGGTCGTCACCGTCCTGGTCGAAGTGATCTTGGTGATCTTCGGCCGGCTGCTCGTCGCCCTCGGCCGCGGGGAACGTGACGTCGGCGAGGCCGTCGTCGTCGCCGGCCTGCTCGAGGCGTCGGCGGCGGGGTCTCGCCGCGGGCCGGTCTGCGTCGTCGTCGTCGCGCGCGGACGCTTCGGCCGCCGCTTCGTCGCTGCGCTCGGCGCTGTCGGCCTCGCGCTCCTCGTCGGGCTTGCGGCGGCGCCGGCGGCGGCGCTTCTTGCGCGGCCCGCGGTCCTCCTCGTCCTGGTCTTCTGCTTGCGGCTGCTGCCGGTCCGTGCCGGCGAGCGCGTGCCACGCGTCGACCGCTTCGAGGTCGCCTTCTGCGGCGCGCACGCGCAGCCCGAACAGCGCCAGCGCCTCCTGGAAGTAGGGGCTCTCGACGAAGCTCTCGACGCGAAAGCGGCGCTTGGACTCGTCCTGCTCGAAGCGGTGCTGCCAGCTGCACGCGCGCTTGAGGCAGCCGCTGTCGCGGCGCGGCAGGCGCAGGTCTACGGCCAAGGATCCGAGCAGCTCCTCGGCGATCGAGGAGGCGCTGCGGTTGGGCCGCGCGTCGCGCGCCGCGTCGACGGCCTCGAACATCAGCGCCGCCAGCAGCACGCCGTTGGGCAGCGGTTCGGCGTCGGCGGGCTGCTGCTGGACGACGTCGTCGAGCGCGCCGAGCAGCGCCCAGAACGCGTCCTTGCGCGCGTCGTCGGCGTCCTGCAGGAACGCGCCCACGACCGGCACCAGGTGGCGGACCGCGTCGATCTCGTGCAGCAGCTCGAAGCTCTCGCGAGCGTGGCCGCTGCGCAGCAGCCGCAGGATCTCCTCGAGGATCCTCGGCGGCGCGGCGCGCACGAGGTCCTCGGCGGTCTCGGACATCGCCGCGAGCGTCTCGCGCTCGATCTCGAAGCCGAGCCGGCCCGCGAACTTCACCGCGCGCAGGATGCGCACCGGGTCCTCGCGGAAGCGCACCACCGGATCGCCGATGGTGCGGATCACGCGCGCCTCGATGTCCGCGAGGCCGTTGACGTGGTCGACGATCCGGTCCTGCGTCGGGTCGAGGAACAGCGCGTTGACGGTGAAGTCCCGCCGCAGCGCGTCTTCTTCGGCGTTGCCGAATTCGTTGTCGCGCGTGATCAGCAGGTCCTCGTCGTCTCCCTCTCCCTCCTGCGGGTTGCGCCGGAAGGTCGAGCACTCGAGGATCTTGGTGTTGCCGTGGAAGTGCAGGTGCGCGAGCTTGAAGCGGCGCCCGATGATGCGGCAGTTGCGCGGGAAGGTGCGCTTGACCTGCTGCGGCCTGGCCTCGGTCGCGATGTCGTAGTCCTTGGGGGACCGCTCGAGCAGCAGGTCGCGCACGCAGCCGCCCACGAGGTAGGCCTCGTAGCCCTTGTCGATGAGGCGCGTGACTGCGCGCACGGCGTCGACGTCCAAGACGGACAGGTCGTGGCCGGTCGGGGATAGGTTCTTGGGTTTGATCTTCGTCAGTCCTGGGTGGATGAAGATTATGGTATGCAACGGTTTACCGGCGCCCCCCGGGCACTGACAAGGCGATTCTGCCGGGCCCGCCGTGGGGGCGTGGCCGCGCGGCGCTCAGGCCTGCAGGCCGCCGTCGACGGTCAGCACCTG
>JBERSB010000473.1:0-2756 GCA_041236755.1 Luminiphilus sp.
CGGACGAAATGGCTGCTACGTATCCGTTTCCCATCTGTAACGAGAACTCCTTCTCATGCTGCTGAACCTTACGAACCTCGTCTCCACCATCGCGCCCGAAGCCAAGATGCTTCCGGCGGATGACTTCGTCGGTATCTCCTTCTGGGTCATCTCGATGGCCCTCGTCGCCGCCACGGCCTTCTTCTTCCTCGAGATCCAACGGGTCGAAGGCAAGTGGAAGACCTCGCTGACGGTCTCCGGCCTCGTCACGCTCGTCGCAGCCGTGCACTACTTCTACATGCGCGACGTCTGGATCGAGACGGGCAGCACGCCGACGGTCTACCGCTACATCGACTGGCTGATCACCGTCCCGCTGCTGATGGTCGAGTTCTACCTGATCCTCGCGGCCATCGCGAAGGTGCCGTCCGGCGTCTTCTGGCGCCTGATGATCGGCACGCTCGTCATGCTGGTCGGCGGCTACCTCGGTGAGGCCGGCTACATGGGTGTCTGGCCGGGCTTCCTGATCGGCATGGGCGGCTGGGCGTTCATCCTCTACGAGGTGTTCGCGGGCCAGGCCAGCAAGATCAACGCCGACTCGGCGCCGCCGTCGGTGCAGGGTGCGTTCAAGCTGATGCGCAACATCGTGACCGTCGGCTGGGCCATCTACCCGGTCGGCTACTTCGTCGGCTACCTGATGGGCTCCGACCCGAAGGAGTCCGCGAACATGCTGAACGTCGTCTACAACCTCGCGGACGTCGTCAACAAGATCGCCTTCGGCGTGATCATCTGGACTGTCGCGACCTCGCAGAGCGACAAGACGGAAGCCTGATCCAACCGGGAAGAAACCCGGTTCGCCGAGCGCTACGCTCGGCACTGGATCTCGCATGAGCGACACTCACCACATCCGCTCCGCTGCTCTGCCAGCGGAGACGTCCGCCAGCGTGGAGGACGTGCTCTACTCGCTGCTCGGCTCGACGATGAGCGGCAACGAGGGAGCCTCCGTCACGCTGGAGGCGGCGCGCTACCACCTCGCCTCTGGCGGGAAGCGGGTTCGCGCCCAGCTCGGACAGCGGTGCTCGGTTGCCCTGGGCGTCTCGCCGGCAGACGGAGCGCTGATCGGCGCCGTGGCGGAGCTCATCCACAACGCGTCCCTGGTCTACGACGACCTGCAGGACCGGGACCGCACGCGGCGTGGCGCCGAGGCGGTCTGGGTTCGGTTCGGTCCGGACATCGCGCTCTGCACGGGCGCGCTGCTGCTCTCCGCCGCCTACGGCGCGCTCGCGCGCCTGTCGCAGCCGGAGCGGGTCGCCGACCTCGTGGCGCAGACGCACCGCCGAACGGCGCACCTCATCCACGGCCAGACGGCCGACCTCGCCTCGGCCGACAGCCAAGGCCTGACGACTGCGGCCTACGAGCAGATCGCCACGGACAAGTCCGGCGTGCTGTTCGCGCTGCCGCTGGAGTTGGCCCTGCGCTACGCCGGCAGGAGTGACCTCGTCGATCGAGCCCGCCGCGCCGCGAACGCGTTCGCGGTCGGCTACCAGATCGCCGACGACCTGAGTGACGTCGACGCCGACGCGGCTGCCGGCCGCGAGCGGCTCAACTACGTCCTGCTGCTCAAGCAGGTTCACAACGACGCCGAAGCCGTCAGCTTCGCCAGGCGACGCTCGCTGTCGCTGCTGGCCGAAGCAGGCGAGCACGCGAACGCGTTGCCCGAAGGTGCGGGCGAGCTCCTCGCGGAGCTGGCTCGCCGCCTGGCCGCCGACGTCTGAGGCGTCGGCAGTGCGCGCGCTCGTCTGTGGCGGGGGATTCGGCGGCATGGCCGCCGCCCTCCGCCTGCGAGCGCGCGGCTACGACGTCACGCTGTTCGACCGCTGTGAACGCCTCGGCGGTCGCGCGCGCACGTTCGAGCGCGACGGCTTCCGCCACGACGCAGGGCCGACGGTGGTCACCGCGCCGTTCCTGCTCGAGGAGCTCTTCGACCTGTTCGGGGAGAAGCTCTCCGACCACCTCGAGCTCGTCCCGCTGACGCCCTGGTACCGGTTCGAGTACCCCGACGGCTCGCGGTTCGACTACGGCGGCACGGTCGAGGACACGCTGCGGGAGATCGAGCGGATCGATCCGGGCGACGTCAAGGGCTACCTCGAGCTGCTCGAGCACAGCAAGCGCATCTTCGACGTCGGCTTCACCGAGCTTTCCGCGGTGCCGTTCCACCGGTTCGGGACCATGGTCAAGCAGGTGCCCAAGCTGCTCAGCCTGCGCAGCGACCTGACCGTCTGGAAGCTGGTGTCGCGCTACCTCAAGAACCCCAAGCTGCAGTGGGCGTTCTCGATCCAGCCGCTGCTCGTCGGCGGCAACCCGTTCGACACGACCAGCATCTACAGCCTGATCCACCACGTCGAGCGGGAGTGGGGCATCCACTTCGCGATGGGCGGGACCGGCGCGATCGTCGACGCGCTGGGCGCGCGGCTGGAGCGCCACGGCGTCAAGGTCGAGCGCGGCGTCGCGCGCGGCGTGACGCTCGAGGACGGCCGCACCGAGCGCGCCGACGTGGTCGTCTCCAACGCCGACGCGGCGTTCCTGCACAAGGAGATGATCCCGCCCGAGCACCGCTCCCTGCGCTCCAAGCTGAAGCTCAAGGCCGCGCACTACTCGATGGGGCTCTACGTGCTCTACTTCGGCACGAAGCGGCAGTATCCCGACGTCGTGCACCACACGATCTGGTTCGGCAAGCGCTACCGGCCGCTGCTCGACGACATCTTCAACAAGAAGGTGCT
>JBERSB010000474.1:0-2319 GCA_041236755.1 Luminiphilus sp.
ACCACACCAGGACAAGTCCCAGCGCAGCTGCGTGAACCTCAAAAAGCTCACACGCTTACTTTCGAGGCCACCCAGAATGCCAAAGATCACGCCCTCAGAACGGCTTCCGCGCGCTCAGGGGGGCGAGACAAGTTAGCGACCTCCTCGGCCGTCGGCAAGCCTGCCCCCAAGGTTTTTCAGAACTTCCTGCAAGTCCGATGGCATCAGGGACTTGTGGCCGCACTCGCGGGCGCCGCGGCGCCGTGGATGCCCCGCTCGGGAGCTCCTCTCTGACCGCCGCTCAGAGACCTTCGATCCTGCTTGCCCGCGCGGGGTTCCAGCGCCTGAGCTCGTCCAGCGCCGGCCCCGAGGGCAGCGCCAGCTCGAAGCGGTCCAGCGTGCGCCCGCCCAGCGCGTGCGCCTCGACCATCAGCCCTGCGCCCCGGACCTCGGCGCTGCACCAGTGGTGCGCCTTCTCCAGCACCTGGGCATCGCGCTGGGCCCGCGGGCTCTCGTTGATGTCGTAGAGCCGCTTGCCGCCTCCGCCGCTGACCACCAGCGGCATGGGCAGCCGCTCGGACGGCCCGAAGCGCTGGTAGCAGTGGTCGTGCCCGCTCAGATACAGGCTGACCTGGTACTTCGTGAGGACCGGCAGCAGCGAGACCAGCAGCTCAGGGTTGTCGCCCTGCCTGGATGCGCTGCGCATGGGGAAGTGGCTGACCACGACGACCCAGGGCTCGCTGCGGCGCTCGAGCTCCCGCAGCAAGAACGTGTGCGTCGGGTGCCCTTCGCGGTAGTGGTCGCCGGTGAAGTGGGTGTTGCAGTCCAGCGAGATGACGCGGACCGGCCCCCAGGCGAACGAGTAGCTCCGCTCGTCGCCGGTGACGTCGTTGGTCGGCAGCTCGAAGTTGGCCAGGATCTGCACCCCGGCGGCGTCCATCACGTCGTGGTTGCCCAGCGTGGGGTAGATCGGCGCGTGCCGCGCGAGGCCCCCGAACGGCCGGAAGAACCCGCTGCTGTAGTGCGCGTGCAGCCCCTTGGGGTAGATCACGTCGCCCATGTGCAGCGCGAAGTCCGGCGCGTAGGACGCCATCGCCTCGCCCACCGCGGTCACCGCGTCCTTGGTGGGCAGCCAGCCCCAGCGGGCCGGCAGGTGCAGCGCGGGGGTCTTCTGCAGCCAGACCCACCACGGCTGGTCGCCGCTGTCGCCGCAGAACGCGAACCGCACCGGCGCGTCGTCGCGGCCCGGCGCCGTCCTGAACGTGCCCGCCTCGGCGGCGCCCCCTTCTCCGATGAGCTCGTATCGGTACGAAGCCTCGGGCGACAGCCCGGTCGCGCGGAGCGCGTGCCGTCGCTGCGCGGGGCTCTCCACCTCGGCCACGACCGCGCCCGCCTCGTCGCGCACCACCAGGCGCTGCGCTCGTGGCTCGGCGAGCACCCGGGAGACAGTCGCCCCGTCGGTCGTGACGTTCTGCACGTAGGCGCCCGTGCGCAACGGCGGGTCGTCCAGCACGTTGAGCCAGAGGCAGCCGAAGCCCGCGAGCCACAGCAGGCGCCGCACGGTGCGTGGTCGGATCTTCACGGGTGCAGATAGGCCATGGCTCCGCGCTGCACGAGGCATTCTGCGGACCTCGTGCCCGGAGCCCGGCCTCAGTTGGGATGGTGGCAGGTCACCGACGTGGTGATCCCGCCGCGGACCTGGAACTCCCCGCGCACCGTCAGCTGGCGAGGCGCCAGCAGCTCGACGAGGTGGGAGAAGATGTCGTTGGTGACCTTCTCGTGGAAGGCGCCGACGTTGCGGTAGCTCCACAGGTAGAGCTTGAGGCTCTTCAGCTCGACGCAGCGCTCGTCGGGGATGTAGTCGATGAAGATCGTCGCGAAGTCGGGCTGGCCGGTCTTCGGACAGACGCAGGTGAACTCCGGACACGCGAACTCGATCTCGTAGTCCCGGCCCGGCTCGGGGTTGGGGAAGGTCTCGAGGGTCGAGGCGTCTTGCGGCGCAGGCTCGGGAAGCGGCATGCCCCGGAGCGGACCAGTTCCCGCGGCCGAGAGCAAGGCCACCCCGCCAAAGCTCAGCCTCGCGCGTCCTCGCCGCGACGCGGCAACCCGAGCGCGACCTCGGCGCCGTCTTCGGGGTCGAACTCCATGCAGGCGTAGGTGCGCGGCGGCGGCAGGCTGCAGGTCTGCCGCCGACACGGCCGGCAGTCGAGCTCCCGCGGCGCGACCAGCGCCCGCGCGCCGGGCGGCGCGGTCCGCGCGGGGTCCTGGCTGCCGAACAGGACCGTGCCGCGGGCGCCCGCTGCCAGCAGCACGTGCGTCGCACCCTGGTCCGGGCCGACC
>JBERSB010000475.1:0-15805 GCA_041236755.1 Luminiphilus sp.
ACCAGCTCGGCGAGCTCCAGCTCGGCTATGTGGGGGGCGCCGTAGGTGGTGCCGCGGGTGACCTGGGCGGCGATCGCCTCGGTGACCTTGGGGTAGGCGTGGCCGAGGATCAGCGGCCCCCAGGACATCACGAAGTCCAGGTAGGTGTTGCCGTCGGCGTCCGTCAGGTGCGCGCCCTCGGCGCGGTCGACGAACAGCGGCGTGCCGCCCACGGCCCGGAAGGCGCGGACCGGCGAGGAGACGCCGCCCGGCATCGCCTGCAGCGCGCGCTCGAACAGCTCGGAGGATCGGGTGGTCGCTTGGTTCATGGCTAGTCGAGCCAGCCGTCGCGAAGTGCTGGGCGGGCGTGGTAGGTGATCAGGATGTCGGCGCCGGCGCGGCGCACGGCGGTGAGGTGTTCGTGGACCAGCGAGGCGCGGTCGGCGAGGCCCTTCTCGGCCAGCGCCTCGACCGCGGCATACTCCCCGCTGACGAGGTAGGCCGCGACCGGGCGGTCGACCGCGGCGCGGATCGACTGGATCACGTCGAGGTAGGCGAGCGCGGGCTTGACCATGATCACGTCCGCGCCCTCTTCGACGTCGAGCACGGCTTCGCGGACGGCCTCGCTGCGGTTGCGGTAGTCCATCTGGTAGGTCTTGCGGTCCTTGGGGCCGCTGCCGCCCTTGGGCGCCGACGCGGCCGCCTCCCGGAACGGGCCGTAGAAGTTCGACGCGTACTTGGCCGAGTAGCTCATGATCGAGCAGTCGCTGTGCCCGGCTTCGTCGAGCGCGTCGCGCATCGCAAGCACGCGTCCGTCCATCATGTCGCTCGGCGCGACAATGTCGGCGCCGGCCTCGGCGAGCGAGACGGCCTGCCGCGCCAGCAGCGGCAGGCTCGGATCGTTCTCCACGCGGTCGCCCGTGACGACGCCGCAGTGCCCGTGGTCGGTGTAGGTGCACAGGCACACGTCGGTGATGACCTGCAGGTCGTCACCGAACCGCTCCTTGAGCGTCTGGACCGCGCGCTGCACGGGACCGTTCGGGTCGTGGCCCGGCGTTCCGAGGGCGTCTTTGGTTTCGACCACTCCGAACAGGAGCGCCGACCGGATGCCGAGCTCCAGGTCCTGCTCGACCGTGCGGAGCAGCGGCTCGATGCCCTGGCGCGAGATACCGGGCAGCGCGTCGACCGGCACCTCGGCGCGGTCGTCCGCGATGACGAAGTGCGGCTGGACGAGGTCGCTTCTGTGGACCCGCGTCTCGGCGACGAGCTCGCGGACGGCGCCCGACTTGCGCAGTCGGCGTGGGCGGTCGTGGATCATGACTTGGATACGCGGGACAGCGCCTCGATCAGCGCCGCGGGTGAGGGTTCGGTCAGGGTGGTGATCTCTTCGAAGCCGCGCTCGCGCAGGGCCGCGCCCGTCGTCTCGCCGATCGCGACGGCGGCGAGGTCACGTGTGCTGGGCGTGGCGTCGCACCAAGCCTTGACGGCCGACGGCGAGGTGAAGAGCACGGCGTCGAGATCTGCGGGCACGCCCGAGGGGTCACGCGGCGCGTCGAGCAGCCGGTAGCAGGGGAGCGCGAGCGCGTCGATGCCCGCTGCGGCCGCGCGCTGCTCGAAGCCGCCGTGGCGCACCGCCGCGCACGGCATCGCGACCTGGCGCACGCCGCGCTCGGCGCACACCGTCGCCAGCGCGTCGCCGCCGCGTCCGCGCGCCGCGGACACGTCCACGAAGCCTGCGCGGACCAGCTCGCTCGCGGTGGCGCTGCCGACGGCGAACGTCCGCAGCGAGAACGGCGCTGCGTCGTGCGCGCGGCAGGCGTCCACGAACGAGCGCACGGCGCGCGTCGACGTGAACGCCAGCGCCCCGTCCGGCGCGTCCGCGCGTTCGAGGGCGGCGCGCAGCTGCGCGCGGTCGACGTCGACGGCCTCGGTCCGCGTCCACGCGAGCGCGGTCACGTCCGCGCCGGCGATCGCCGTCGCCGCGGTCAGCCCGGAGCGCTCACCGTCCGGACGAATCGTCGCGATCCGGAGGCCCTGAAGCGGCGCGCCGACCAGCGGCTTCCAGCGCTCGACGACGGCCCGCGCCATCGCCGCGGGGTCGTCGTCGACGGCCGCCTCTCGCAGCGCGGCGTTCGGTTCGCCGCCGAACAGGGCCGCCTGTAGGCGCCAGCGTCCGCCGACCGGCTCGACGAGCACGCCGAGCGGCATCGAGCAGCCGCCGCCCAGCCCGAGCAGGACGGCCCGCTCCGCGGTCACGCAGCGCGCGGTGGTCTCGTCGTGAAGATGCGCGAGCGCGCCCAGCACGCGCGCGTCGCCCGCGCGGCACTGCACGCCGAGCGCGCCCTGGCCCGGTGCCGGCGTCACGATCGAAGGCTGCAGGTGCTCGGTCACGAGGCCGTCGAGGTCCTGGGCGAGCCGGTTGAGTCCGGCCGCTGCGAGCAGCACGGCGCCGTAGTCGGCGCGCCGCGCCTTGTCGACGCGCGTCGGCACGTTGCCGCGGATGTCCTTCGGCAGCAGGTCCGGTCGGGCGGCGAGGACCGCGAGAGCGCGGCGCGGCGACGACGTGCCGAGCGTCGCGCCGGCGCGCAGGGCGGCGAACGGCTGCCCGCCGTCTCCGAGCATCTCGGCGCGGGTGACCAGCACGTCGCGCGGGTCCTCGCGCGGCGGCACGGCGCCGAGCGTCAGGCCCTCGGGGTCTTCCACCGGCAGGTCCTTGAGGCTGTGCACCGCGGCGTCGATCGCGCCGCTGCGCAGGGCGTCCTCGAGCTCCTTCGTGAAGAGCCCTTTGACGCCGATTCCCGACAGCGGCCGGTCCTGGATGCGGTCGCCGGTCGTGACCATGACCTCGATCCGGAAGTCCTCGCCGGTCGCGGCGCGGACGCGCTCTGCGACCCAGCGCGTCTGCGTCAGCGCGAGGTCGCTGCCGCGGCTCCCGAAGACGATCATGACTGGGCGAAGTGGCGGACGTCGCTCAGGTGCAGGTGTGCGTTGCGCCGGGCGACGCGCTCGGCGAGCCGCCGGACCTCCTCGGCCATCTGCGGCTCGAGCGCGCGCAGCTTGCCGCGCAGCGCCCGCTCGACCTCGGCCGACGCGTTCTCGACGTGGAGCTCGAGCAGCTGGCCGAGGTCGACCTCGCCCTTCTGCAGCGCCGTCCAGATGGCGGCGGCGGCCTCGGCCGCGCACGAAGCACCGCGCCGCTGCCAGTCGTGCAGCGCCTGCTCGTGCTGCTGCTCGCAGCGCGCGAGGCCGTCCAGGTCGAGGAAGCGGACGCGCGGGTGTCCGTCGAGTCCGGTCACGACCGTCGGCTGCGAGATGTCCACGACCGCTTGCAGCGACGGCATGTTGGCGACGGGGAGGCTCAGCTGCCGCCCGTGGATGGCGACGATCACGGCCTCGACCTCCGGCGGAGAGGCCAGCAGCTCGTCGATCGAGCCGGCCGTGCCTTCGAAGTGCGACGCCAGGCCCTGGGCGTTGGCGACCGTGCGGTTGGCGAAGTGCAGCGACGTCGCGCCCAGCTCACGCAGGCTCTCGGCGGCGGTCTGTGCCGTGCTGCCGGCGCCGATGATCGCGATGCGCGCGCCGGCCTTTCGGCAGATCCGCGCCGCCAGCTCGGCGACCGAACGCGCCGAGGCGACGACAGGTCGCGACTGACGCGTGCGCCGGGAGGCCTGGACGACCCGCGAGTAGACCATGTTCAGCCCCTTGCTCAGCAGCCCCAGGCTGCCCGAGCTCCGGAACGCCTGCGTGACCTGGCCCTGGATCTGGTCTTCGCCGAGCACGAGCGACTCGAGCCCCGTCGCGACCCGGATGAGGTGCTCGAGCGCTGCTTCGTCGCAGAAGGACTGCAGCGGCACGCCGTAGCCCGCGAAGACCTCGGCCTCCAGGGCGTCCACGTCCTGGTCCGTCTCGATGAGCACCTCGAAGCGGTTGCACGTCGCGAGCACCATCGCGCCGCGGAGCCGGCCCGCAGCGCGGGCGCGGAGCAGGCGCTCTTCGACCTCTGCCTGCGCGCGGTGCAGCGGCTGCATCTCGGCCAGCGACACCTGCCGCTGGCACGCTCCGAGCATCACGAGTCCGGTCACGAGCCAGACACGCTGCCCCGGCGGCCGGCCGCGTGTGTCACGCCTGAGTCACGGCGGCCCGGGATCTTCCTGCCCGGCAGCGGCCGGGGGGTCTTTCCCGACTATTCCGCAGCGACTTCCGCGCGGCCGTAGAGCCAGCGCCAGGAGCGGCGGACCGCGCTCACCAGGTCGTCCAGCACCACGTAGAGGGAAGGCACCAGCACCAGCGTGATCAGGGTCGCGAACAGCACGCCGAACGCCAGCGACACGGCCATCGGGACCAAGAACCGCGCCTGGACGCTGCGCTCGAGCAGCAGCGGCAGCAGGCCGAAGAAGGTCGTCAGCGACGTCAGCAGGATCGGCCGGAAGCGCGCCACGCCGGCGGTGCGCCCCGCCTCCATCAGCGACGCCCGGTCGCCGCGGCGCCTGTTGATCCAGTCGACCAGCACGATGTTGTCGTTGACGACCACGCCTGACAGCGCGATGACGCCGAACATCGACAGGATGCTGAGGTCGTAGCCGGTGAACATGTGGCCGAGCACCGCGCCGACGAACCCGAACGGGATCGCCGTGATGATCAGCGCGGGCTGCAGGAACGAGTGCAGCGGGATCGCCATCAGCGCGTACATCCCGAACAGCGCGATCACGAACCCGCCGGCGAGCGAGACCAGCAGGTCGGTCTTCTTCTTCTGGTCGCCTTCGAAGCCCCAGCTGAGGCCCTCGTAGCGCGCGACGAGGCGCGGCATGACCTCGTCGGCGAGGCGGGCGTTGACCGCGTCGGCGCTGGCGTCGGGGTCGTTCTCGTCGATGTCACCGCTGACCCGGAGCGCGCGCTTCTGGTTGACCCGGGTGATCGAGGAGGACGAGCGCCCGCTGCGCACGTCGGCGACCACGTCGAGCGGCACCTCGTCGCCCGACGCCGTGCGGATCCTCATGCGGTCCAGGTCCTGCACGCTGCGGCGCTCGGACTCCGGGTAACGCACCATGACCTTGACGTCGTCGCGGCCGCGCTGCACGCGCTGCGCCTCCTCACCGTAGAAGGCCTGCCGCACCTGACGCGCGAGCGCGCGCTGGCTCAGCCCGAGCGGCTCGGCCGACGGCCGGATGCGCAGCTCCAGCTCGCGCTTGCCCAGACGGAACGAGCTCGCGACGTCCTTGACCTCGGGCATGGCCCTCAGCTCTTGCTGCAGGTCGTCGACGGCCGCGCGCAGGGTGTCCATGTCGGCGTGGTAGAGCTCGACGTCGATGTCCTTGCCGGTGCTGAAGAACGACGTCGTGAAGGTCAACTCCAGCGCGTCGGGCACCGAGCCGATGCGCTGCCGCAGCCGCGCCATGACCTCGTCCGAGGACGGCGCGCGCAGCTCGGAGCGCAGCAGCTGTAGGTTGAGCTCGGCGAGGTGCGATCCGGACTGCGACGCGCCCCCGCGGTCCCCGGCGTTCTGCGCCTGCTCCTGCGAGTAGGGCTGCGCGCCGACCGTGGCCAGCATGTGGTCGAGCAGCGGGCCCTCGCTCGGCTGCTCTGCGTCGAGCTCTTCGCACAGCTCGACCGCGGCCCGTTCGATCCTCGCCAGCGCGGCGGTCGTCTTCCCGATCGGCGTTCCTTGTGGCATCGTCAGCGAGACGACGACGTTGTCGCCCTCGACGGTCGGGAAGAACACGAACCGGGGGAAGCCGGCGACCACGGTCGCGACGACGACCAGGAACGACGCCGCGGCCGCGGCGACGGTGGCGTAGCGCCAGCGCAGGCATACCTCGAGCGCGGGTCGGTAGATTCGCTCCACGACCCAGGTGAGCGCGCCCTGCACGCGGTCCTGCAGCCAGCCGAGCGCGCGCGCGCCCAGCCACGGCCTGCGTGAGCTGTTGTCCTGCATCAGGGTCAGGTGCGACGGCAGGCACAGCTGCGACTCGATCAGGCTCAACGCCAGCACCGGCAGCACGATGCACGGGATGACCCGCCACACCTGCGCGTCGGAGCCCGGCACCGAGAACAGCATCGGCAAGAACGCGACCATCGTCGTCAGGACCGACGCGAACACCGGGCTGCGGACCTCGCGGCTGCCGCGGATCGACGCGAGCATCGGGTTCGCCCCGAGGCGCCGGTGCCGCGCGATGTTCTCGCCCACGACGATCGCGTCGTCGACCACGATGCCGAGCACCAGCAGGAACGCGAACAGCGAGATCATGTTGATCGACACGTCGACGATCGGCATGACCGACACCGCGCCGAGGAACGCGACCGGGATGCCCACCGCCACCCAGACGGCGAGCCGCAGCTGCAGGAACAGCGCGAGGATCACGAAGACCAGGATCAGGCCCTGGCCGGCGTTGCGCAGCAGCAGCTCGATGCGGCTCTTGAGGATCACCGACTCGTCCTTCCAGGTCGTGATCTCGACGCCTTCGGGCATCCGCGCGCGGCCCTTGTCCGCGACCCAGCGGCGCACCGCCTCGGTGATCACGATCGCGTCCTGGTCGCCGACGCGGAAGACCTTGAGCAGCGCCGCCGGGCGCCCGTCGAATCGCGCCGTCAGGTCGTCGTCGGCGAACCCGTCGACGACGCGCGCGACCTCACCGAGCTTGAGCTCGGAGCCGTCGGCGCGGGTCAGCACGGTGACGTCCTCGAACTCGCGGCCGCGGTAGGCCTGCCCCTGGATCCGCAGCAGCGTCTGCCCGTCGGTCGACTTGATCGCGCCGGCGGGCAGGTCCAGGCTGCCGGTGCGGATCGCGTCGGCGACCAGGTCGAAGGTCAGGCCATAGCGCCGCAGCGCGTCCTCGCTCACCTCGACCGAGATCTCGTAGGGGCGCACGGCCTCCAGCTCGACCTGGGTGACCTCGGGCAGCGCCGCGAGCTCGTCGCGGACCTGTTCGGCGAGGCGCTTGAGCGGCAGCTCGCCGACGTCCCCCGACAGCGAGACGTAGATGACCTGCTTGCGCAGGACCAGGCGCGAGACGATCGGCTCCTCGATCTCGCTGGGGAAGTTGGTGATCGCGTCGACCTGGTTCTTGACGTCGTCGAGCACCCGGCCGACGTCGGCGTCCTGCAGCGCCTCGACGAGCACGGCGCCGGCGCCCTCGGTGGAGGTCGAGGTGATCTTCTCGACGCCGGTCACGCTGGAGACCGCCTCTTCGATGATCTGGCATACGCCGGTCTCGACCTCGGCGGGCGTGGCGCCTGGATAGACGACCGCGACGCGCACGATGTTGGGCGTGATCTCGGGGAAGACCTCGCGCTTGACGCGCCCGGTCAGCAGCGCCGACGCGCCCGCGACGATGAAGGCCAGCGCCAGCAGCGTCGCGGCCACGTGGTTCTGCGTGAACTTCGCGAAGAAGCCGCGGTCCTCGTCGGCAGGCACCATGCCCGCCCCTGCCGTCTCCTCGGCTGTGGGGGACTCGCTCATCTCGTGCGCTCCGCCGCTGTGTCCTGGCCCTCGGAGGTCCGGACCAACATGCCGTCGACGGGGGCCTGCAGGATCGACAGGCACACGCGCTCGCCTGCAGCGACGCCGCTCTGGATCAGGACGCGTTCCCGCTCGGTGCGGAGCACTTCGACCTCGCGCTTGACGAGGCGCTGCCGCGTGACGCCGTCGTCGTCGGCGCCTTCGACGACCAGCCACAGCGAGCTGTCGTCGGTCATCGCCGCGCGCGGCACCGCGAACACGCCCTCGGCGCGGTGCCCGCGGATCACCGCCTCGACGAACATGCCTACCAGCAGCGGCGTGCCGCCCGTCGGCTGCACGCGCGCGACGGCCGTCAGCTGGCGGGTCCGGCGGTCCAGCTCGCCTTCGACGCGCACGACCCGGCCGCGCCACGTGCGCGGTGCTCCGGCGAAGTCCGCGGTCAGCTCCACCTCTGGGCCGTCGGCGACGCTCCGTCCGAGCGGCAGATCCGCGAACCCGGCCTCGTCGAGCGGGATCGGCAGCCGCACCTCCAATTCGTGGGTGTCGAGCACCACCGCGAGCCGCTGGCCGCGCTGCACCGTCTGGCCGATGTCGGCGTGCACGCTGCGGACCCTGCCCGAGAACGGCAGCTGGACCTGGCAGCGCGCGAGGTCCATGCGCGAGCGCTCCAACATGGCCTCGGCCGCCTGCAGCGCCATGCGCGCGTCCTTGATCTGCGGCGCGCGCAGCACCAGCGGATCGGCGGGGCGGTCGCCTTCGAGGTTCTGCCAGGCGCGCAGCGCGGCTTCGGCTTCGGCCTCCTCCTGCATCAGCCGCAGCTCGGCGCGCGCGACGGCGGCCTCCTGCTGGGAGATCGCCAGCTGGAAGTCCTTGGGGTCGATCGACACGAGCACGTCGTTGGGCGTGAACATGCCGCCGGCGCGCAGCGACGGGTGCGTCCGGACGATGCGGCCTGAGACCTCGGCGGCCAGCTCGACGGTGCGCAGCGGCTCGACGGTGCCACGCGCGCGGACTTCGAGCTGCTCGTCGGACGGCTGCAGCGTGACGACGCGCACCAGCGGGCCCGGGTTCTGCGCGGTCTCGACGCGTGGCTGCTTCTTGTTGCTGACGATCAGGTACGCGACGCCGGCGCCGCCGCCGAACAGCACGACCGGCAACAGGATCTGGAGGAGGAGGCGGAGCGTGTTCATCGCGGCTCGGTGGCGCCCTCGTCTGCGAGACCGCCGCCGAGCGCGAGCAGCAGGTCGATTCGGTTGTCGATGCGTTGCCGGGCGACCGTGAGTCGCGCGGACTCGGCCTGGAACGCCTGGCGCTGGCCGTCGGCGACGGCCAGGAAGTTGGTCAGGCCGAACTGCCAGCGCTCGCGCGCGAGGTCGCGCGCCTGTGCGGCGTGCGACGCGGCGTCTGCGAGCGCGTCGAGGCGGCCGCGGAGCTGCACGTCGGTGGCCAGGATGTCCTCGACCTCGCCGAGCGCGCGCAGCACAGCGTCGCGGTAGCCGGCGAGCGCCTCTTTACGCACGGCCTCGTTGCGGCGGACCTCGGCGCGCAGCGCGCCGCCCTGCAGCAGCGGCTGCAGCAGGTTCGCGCCGATGCTCCAGACGCGGAAGTCGGTCTCGGCGAGCTCAGCGAGCTCGAGGCTCTGCGTGCCGCCGCTGGCGGTCAGCGCCAGCTGGGGATACAGCGCGGCCCGCGCGGCCTCGACCCGGCAACCGGCGGCGGCGACGCGGCGCTCGGCGGCGCGCAGGTCCGGCCGGCGCTGCAGCAGATCGCTCGGCAGGCCGGCGGGGACCGCCGGCAGCTCGCCGGGCAGGGACTCGGCGACCGCGCCGTCCCCGCTCGGGTAGCGGCCGACCAGCAGGTCGAGCTGCCGCCTCGCGCGCTGCAGCAGCTCGCGTCGCTGCGCGGTGTCGGCTTCGGCGTTGGCGAGGTTGGTCGCGGCCTGGTGGACCTCCAGCGCCGGCCGGACGCCGCGCCGGAAGCGGTCGCGCACGTCGGCGAGCGTGCGCTCGAACGCCGCGGCCGTCGCCTCGGCCAGCGCCATCTGCTGCTGCGCTTCGACGGCGGCATAGAACGCGCGGCAGATCTGCGCGGCGAGGCTGAGCTGCGCGCCGTGCAGGTCGTCGAGTGCGGCCTGCTGGTCGGCGAGCGCGGCGGAGTCGGCGCTGCGCAGCCGCCCCCAGACGTCGAGCTCCCAGCGCACGCCGACGGACAGGCCGTACTGCGAGATCGTCGTCGACGGCACGCCGCCGCCGCCGCCGAACGGGAAGCCCAGGAACAGCCGGCGCGCGCGGTCGGCGTTGAAGCTCGCGTCCAGCGCGGGCAGCAGCGGCGCGCCCGCGATCGTGTGCGCCGCGGTCGCGGCTTCGAGCCGCGCGGCCGAGGCCTGCAGGTTGGGGTTGTTCGCGAGGCCCAGCGCGACGAGCTCGTCGAGGCGCTGGTCGTCGAACTCGCGCCACCAGTCGATCCGGATGGCGCCGCTCTCTGTGTCTGCGGCGGTGGTCCACGCGCGCGGCAGGTCGATCTCGATCGCGCCCTCGACGGGCGGCGGCGGCTCGCCGGCGCACGCAGCGAGCACAGCCGCCGTGAGCACGAACGGCAGCGACCTCACGCCCGCTCCCTCCGGGTCGGAGCGTGCGCCGCGGCGCCGAAGCCGCCGACCGCGTAGGCGACCAGCTGCTCGAGCACCTCGGCCCGGTCGTCGACCTCGCACGCGCCGCCGCTGACCTCGGCCAGCATGTGGGCGCTGTGCATGGTGTGGGCCATCGCGCCGACGGTGAAGTGCATGCGCAGCCACGCCGCCCGCGCGTCGATGCCCGGCGCGGCCTGCTGCAGCGCTTCGACGAAGCGGCGCGCGAGCGCGCCGAAGTGCTCGGCGACGAAGTCGCGCAGGAATGGCGGCTGCTCGGCGGTGACCCTGCCGAACACGCGCGCCATGCCGTCGCGGCGGTGGCCGATGGCGCGCAGCGCCGGCTCGAGGAACGCGCGCACGACGTCCTCGAGCGCGGGGGAGTCGAGCGCGTCGAGCCGCTGCAGCCGCTCTTCGTTGATGGGCTCGATGCGGCGGCGCAGCACCGCCTTGACCAGCTCTTCCTTGGTCCCGAAGTGGTAGTTGACCGAGGCCAGGTTTACGCCGGCGCGCTGCGTCAGCTGGCGCAGCGTCGTCGCCTCGAAGCCCTGTTCGGCGAACAGGGCCTCCGCGGCGTCGAGGATCGTGTCCTTGGTGTCCGGCCCAGGCATGAGGTCGCTGGTTTAGGACCTCAAACGAGCGTTTCAAACGTATGTTTTGAGGAGGTCCGCCAGGTAGCGATACTGCTGTATGTCGTTGTAGGCCTGCGGAGAGATGCGCAGCAGCCGCAGCGAAGGTGCCGGCCAGCGCATGACCGGGACCTCGACGCGGTGCCGATCCCATAGCGTAACTTGCAGCGGATCAAGCCCTTGTGGCTGCATCAGGGGCTCGTCGGACCACGGCAGCACCACCGATGCGAGCGATCCGATCATCGTGTCCGGTGCGGGCGGGGCGACGCCCAGCGCCTCGCAGAGCAGGTCGCGGCCCGCGAGCGCCAGCTCGCGGTTGTGCTGCTGGAGCGCGGGTACGCCGCCGGGCAACAGTCCCTCGAGGAAGCGGAGCGCTGTCGGAACGCAGAGGAACGGCGTGTAGTCGCCGGTGCCGCAGAAGTCGAACTCCAGGCGGAACCGCGAGCGGTCCTGGCGCGGGCTGTTGGCGCCGTGGCTGATCGCGAGCGGGCGGACGCGCTGCTGGCGGTCGCGGCGCACGTGCAGCAACGCCGAGCCCTTGGGCGTGCACAGCCACTTGTGGCAGTTCCCCGTGTAGTAGGCAGCGCCCAGCTGATCGAGGTCGAGCGGCAGCATGCCGGGCGCGTGGGCGCCGTCGACGATCGTGTCGACGCCGCGCTGTTCCATCGCGCGCACGAGCGCCTCGACAGGGTTCACGATGCCTGTCGGGCTGGTGACGTGGTCGATCAGCAAGAGGCGTGTGCGCTCGGTGACCTTGCTGAGCACGCGCTCGACGACGGTCTCCGCGCTTTCGATCGGGAACGGGACCTCGGCGACCACGACCCGCGCGCCGCTTCTTCCGGCGACGAAGTCGAGCGCGTTGCGGCAGGCGTTGTACTCGTGGTCGGTGACCAGCAGCTCGTCGCCCGGCGCGAGCTCGAGCGAGCGGAGCACGGTGTTGACGCCGGTCGTCGCGTTGGGCACGAACGCGAGGTCGTCCGCGGCGCAGCCGACGAACCGCGCCAGCTCTGCGCGGGCCTCGTCGAGCATCGCCTCGAGGTCGCGGTAGAGAAACTTGACCGGCTGCGCCTCCATCCGCTGACGTAGCTCCTGCTGCAGCTGCAGGACCACGCGCGGACAGGCGCCGAAGCTGCCGTGGTTGAGGAAGACGGCGTCGGGGTCGAGGTCCCAGTGACGCGCGTGCGCCGACGGCGAGGGGCGGTCCATGCTCACTCGACGCGCACCCAGACGCGCACCTTGGCCGCGCCGAGCCGCGCTGCGTCCGGCGCTGCCTCGTGCAGGTGCACGAACGGCTGCGCCACGATCGGCCCCTGCGCCGTCAACTTGCGGTTGGCGAGCGCCCGCTCGAGCAGCGCGCGGCCGCTCTTCGTCTTTGCGGCGACGTCGCCCTCTGTGGGGTAGACGACCAGCAGGCGCCCCTTCGGTACGTCTGCGAGCGCGTAGCCCGACGGCGGCTCGAACGCTGCGCCGCTCTTGCGCGCGCGGAACGGCGCCGCCATCAGGCTGCTCTGTGCGCCGTCGACGAACAGCAGCGGGAACCCCGCGATGCGCTGGTCCTGCCGCTCGAGCTCCTCGATGACCGGCCGGTAGGCGCTGTGGCGCGCCTTCCAGTCGCCCGGGTCGGGCAGCAGCACGAGCCGCGTCGCCTTGCCGTCGACCACGATCGGCGTCGGCGACTGGGTCTCGACGACCACCCCCGGCAGCGGCGTGCGCATCTGCCGCGAAGGGTCGCCTTCGGCTTGGTGGCCTTGTGCCGGGTCAACCTCGGCCCGAGCGGGGGCGAAGAAGCCCTCGCCGAACACGACGCCGCCGTCCTCGAAGAGCACGCGGCAGGCGCCGAGGCGGGGGTGGCGCAGCGCGCGCGCGATCCACGTTGTCTGCGTGTGCAGGTAGTCGTCGACGTGCACCTCGTCGTCGCCGTAGCGCAGCGTCGAAGGCAGCAGCGTGCCGTCGTGCAGCTGCAGGCCGTAGGTCGCGCCGCTGCCGTCGGTCAGCGTGAAGCCGCCGCCTTCGTCCGCGCAGCTCACGGCGCGGTGCAGCGGGCCGAACGCGGCGGCGTCGACGAGGTCGACCACGTCGCGCACCTCGGCGGCGACGTGTGCTTCGACTTTGCCGCCGTCCAAGCCGACGACCTCACCGTCTCTGAGGAGCTGTTCGCGTCGCCCGTCGCGCACCCTGGCGACGCCGGGCAGCACGGTCTGCACGATCAGCGCGCGGCCGTCGGCGAAGGCCACGCGCGCGCGCACGCTCTCCATGCGGTGCATCACCTGCGCGTGGCACTCCTGCAGCACGGCAGCGGGCACGTTGGCCGCCGCGAGCGCGCCCACGTCGACGCGGCGCGCGTTCACGAGCGGCGACGCCGCGTCCGCAGTCCGTCGCTCGCCTGGCCCGCAGCCGGGCAGGACGGCGAGCGCGGCTGCCGCAGCGGCCGCTAGCGGTCCTGGTTGCCGCCGCGATCGAAGACCTTGCGCCACGCCACGAGGTCGTAGCCGTAGTCCTTGTTGCCGGCAAGCGCCATGAGCGCCTTGCGCGCGTGCAGGCGGACGTTCTGCACCGACTCCGCGGGCTCGAGCAGCTGCAGCAGGTCGCGCCAGTGCTCCTGCGCGTTCATCCGGCCGAGCGCCAGCGCTGCGGCCATCCGCAGCCGCGGCACCGGGTGCTTCAGCATCGGCGCGACCAGGTCCGCGTTGGCGGCGTCCGCGGCCAACCCGAGGCCGCGCACCGCGGTCACCAGCACGCCCGCCGGCATGCGCTCGCGCTCCGTCGAGAGGAAGCGGCGCCAGCACGCGACGATCGCGCTGGGGTCGGTCGAGACGGTCTGCACGCGGTAGAGCGCCCACGCTGCCTGCACGCGGCCGTCCTCGGGGTGTCGGTCGTTCTCGACGACCGCCGCCAGCGGCCCTGGTGCCGTCTGCGGCGAGCGCAGCACCGCCAGGCCGAACACCGCCTTGTCGACGATGCCGGCGTCGTCGGACATCGTGCCCTGCTGGATCAGGTCGGTGACGTCGCGCCGTCCCGAGAAGCCGAGCGCCGCGAGCGCGATGCCCTGCTGACGCGGCTCGGTGGAGTCGGCGGCGAGGGCGCGCAGCAGGCGCAGGTTGTCGCCGATCTCGTAGTCGTTGGGGTCCGCGCCGGCGGGGATCGCCTTGTTGTCCAGCACCAGGTCCTGGATGTACTTCGCGATCTGCTCGGCCTGCTTGTCCGCGCGCGGGTCGCCCTGGTTGGCGAGCGCGACGGCGTAGCTGTCCATCGACTGGTCGAGCTTGATCAGGACCTGCTCGAACCGCCGCCGGTCCTGGTCGTTGGCGATGCGGCCCTTCTCCAGCTCGACGAGCTCCGGCGCGGGCTCGGTGCGGAGCTCGGGCTGCGTCGCGCACGACGCGTAGAGCAGGGTCAGCGACAGAACGATCGCGTGCTGGCGGGTCATGGCGGGGTCGTTGGAAGGAGGACAGCGCCCATCCTTCCCGCTTGTCTGCCCGGATGCCACAATCCCTGCCGTATGGAGCCCTCTCCGGCGCACGAATGCGAGCAGCTGCACGCGGTCTGGGACCGCGAGAGCCGCGCCCAGGTGCTGGTCGCGGTGCACGACACCCGGCTGGGCCCGGCCCACGGCGGCATCCGGCGGTGGCCCTACGCGGACCTCGCCGCGGCCGAGCGGGACGTGGTGGCGCTGGCGCGCGCGATGACCTGGAAGTGCGCGCTCGCCGACGTCCCGGCCGGCGGCGGCAAGGCCGTCATCGTCGACCGCCCCGACCTCGACCGGAGGGCGGCCTACCGCGCCGTCGGTCGTGTGGTCGAGCAGCTCGGCGGCGCATTCTTCACGGGGCCCGACGTCAACACGACGGCCGCAGACCTCGCCGAGGTCGCCGCGGTCACGCGCTACGTCGCGACCGACGGTGACGACGGCCCGGGCGACCTCGCGGCGGCGACCGCCGAGGGCGTGCTCGCGGCGCTGCTCGCGCTCGCCGAGCGGTTGCGCGCGCCGGTCGAAGGGCTCCGCTGCGTGGTGGCCGGGCTCGGCGCGGTCGGCTTCGGCCTGTGCGAGCGGCTCGCCGCGCGCGGCGCGCAGCTGGCCGTCTTCGACCTGCAGCCCGAGCGCACCGCTGCGGCCGTGGACGCGCTAGGCGCGCGCGCGCTCGCAGCCGAGGAAGTGCTCGCCACCGAGGCCGACATATTCGCCCCGTGTGCCCTGGGCGGCGTAGTGACCGAGCAGGTCGCGCAGAGTCTCCCGGTGCGCGGCGTCTGTGGTGCTGCCAACAACGTCTTCGCCGACGAGGCTGCCGCCGCCGCGGCGCACGGCCGCGGCCTGCTCGTCGTGCCGGACTTCGTCGCCAACGCCGGCGCGCTGATCCAGGGCGCGCTCTGGAACCTCCGCGGCGAGCGCGTGGACCGAGCGCGCCTGCACGGCATCGGCGACACCGTGCGCGAGGTGCTCGACCGCGCCGCGGCCGCGGACCGGCCGCCGCTCGCGCTAGCACTCGAACTCGCGCAGGCGCGAGTGGAGCGCGCGGGGCCGTCGCCGTAGCGTTGACGCCGATGAGCGAGTTCTCCGATCCTCCGCACCGCGTGCGCGTGCGCTACTGCGAGACCGACCGCATGGCGGTCGCGCACCACGGCAGCTACGTGGCGTGGTTCGAGGAGGCGCGGACGGAGTGGATGCGGCAGCGTGGACGCTCCTACCGCGCGATCGAGGACGACGGCAACCTGCTCCAGGTCGTCGACTTCCAGTGCAGCTACCACAAGCCGGTCGACTACGACGAGGTGGTGTTGATCCGCTGCCGCGTCGAGAGCGCCGGCCGGGCAGCGGTGACCCTCGCCTACGAGGCGCGGCGCGAGTCGGACGGCGAGGTCTGCGCGACCGGCAGCACGAAGCTGGCGTGCGTCGGGCGCAGCGGCCGGCTGCAGCGCCTGCCGCAGGAGCTCAAGGCGTGAGCCTGCGGCCGTGCCTCGCGGCCCTGTCCCTGGCGCTGCCGGCGGCCGCGCAGGAGCCGGTGCTCGCAGCGGGCGACTACTTCACCGTGCGCGCCTACGGCCTCGACGAGCGCACAGCGGCGCAGGCAGTCGGCGTCGTCGACCGCGTCTGGCCGGCGGTCTGTGAGGTCTTCGGCGTCGAGC